>NZ_JBQENT010000005.1:0-183058 GCF_052044855.1 Metabacillus sp. 22489 | reverse complement strand
GGCTTCGCTACTGCCGGTTACGGGGATTAAGGAATGCTAGTGAGCAGGTGCTTCTCACCGCAGCCTGCCAGAATATGAAAAAGATTGCCACATACCTAGCTAGGTTAAGCTAGGTGTGTAGCAATCTTTTTCTTTGGTTATCTTAGGAAAATTATTATCCCTTATAAGAACATTTTTAGAAAATAAAAAAGCTTGTAGAGAAAAAACACCCACTTTCTCTACAAGCTGAGAAGCTATTAATTAGCTTCTTCAAACTGGAATTTCGATTTCAAAGATTGTAGAGTTTTTTACAGAAGTAACATTAATTGTCCCACCGTACATATCAACAACCTGCTTCACGATACTTAAACCGTCGCCTCGGGGAACCCCATGCCGTTCCTGTTTTGTTGAAAAACCTGCCTTGAAAATTTTGTGCACATTTTCCTCTGGGATGGTTGGTCCAATATTTTCTACCTTAAATATATATTTAGCTTGGGTTGCCTTTGCTTCAATGCTAATAAATCGTTCGGACTCAGGTAAAACAAGGGTAGCATCAAATGCGTTATCGATTAGGTTTGATAAAATTCTTATAAGATCAATTGATTTTAGTTTAGTAAACTGCTCATCATCATTAACGAATATATGCATATCCACCTTATCATTTTGGGCACGCGCCCATTTTGATTGCAATAAAATGAAAAGTGCCGGATTTTTTACTTTAAAAGGTAATTCCATCGAAATCACTTCAGATGTTAGTGAATTCACATACTCTAAAGCACGTTCTTCCTTTTTTAACTGTAATAACCCTTGGATTACTTGGATATGGTTAATGAAATCATGCCGAATCGATCTCATCGTTTGAAGCATTGATTGAAATTCACCTTGGTACGTTTCCTCTGTTTCACCAACCTGTATGGTCACTTTTCTTTGTATCCAAAATTGGTAGATGAGAAACGTGCTAAAGGAAAACAGAACAAATAAACCGCTAAATAAAAAATATGGAATGCTATTTAACGTCACATCTTTAGTAATCTTCTTTACAGTTTCAATACCTTCTTCAATAATTAGCATTCCGATAGTCTCGGCTTTTTTCGATACAATTGGAACCCCTGCTATTACATACGTTTGGCCAGATGGATCTTCCATTCTTTTTGTGAATGGTTTAGCTTCTCTATCAAATCTTTTCAATTCCTTTAATTGTTTACAGCAATCTCCGAATCTTTTTACTGAATCTTCCGCTAGATTTTCATCTATTAATCTAGGTTGATTTGCCTCGTCTGTATGAATGAAATATATATCTCGAACACCTGTATACCTTTTAGATTTTTTCATTTCCTCGCTAAGTTGACGACGTATCTCGCTAGATTGTTGATTCTGCAAAAATTTTTCAAGGATTTCTATATTCATGCTGCCTACTATATTTTGAGCTTTCGCCATTCCTTGGTTTGCAATAGTTAATTCAATCGTCTTTCTAGTGTTTTGATATGTTGCATACAAGTTTAATGAAGAGAGTATTGTAATAATGAGTATCGTTACGGAGATGATGACTGTAAACTTTTTATCTTTTAAAGTATTAATTTTCAGCCACCTCTATATGTTTTTCTAGCCGTCACTAGCTTTGGCATCAATGTAGAAAAAGTGAACGCATATATGAACTAGGACATATGAAACCAAAATTTATGTATCAATCGTCACATTTTCTCCCTACAGATATTATTACATCTGTTGACAATTTTTGCGATTCTTTTTTACAAAATTTTTAAAAAAGAACAAATTAATCCTAGATTTCTCTCAGTTTTCACCAATTACAGAAATTCCTTTATATCATAAACTCGACCATTCTCTAAAGGTGAATTAATGAGATTTACTAATATCTTTGCGACAAAACTCGGCTTTCTTAACATCCCCTTCTCATGATACTCCTTGAACATAGGAAGTGAGGCGAAATCCTCTTCTCCTGCCGTTCTAATCATTTCTTGCATATCTGTATCCATCACTCCAGGTGAAAACCCAATTATCACTCGTTTATTTCCTTGTGCACCTTGCTCTTGACCAGCAGTTCTTGTAAACATATTTAACCCTGCCTTTGTACTGCAATATGTACTCCAACCTGAATATGATTTATTTGCTGCCCCTGAAGTAATATTGACAACAACTGTTTGACCTTTAAAGCTCTTTGATTGTTTCAAAAAGAACTCCGTTAATAAAATTGGTGCTAACAGATTTACTTGAACATTTGAGATAATCTCATTAGCAACTGCATCACCAACCTGCTTAATCGGCTCGATCATTCCTGCATTATTTATTAACGTCAGTTTTTCCGCTTGAACTAAGTCAATTTTAGTAAACACTTGGTTAACCGTTTCTTCTATTTCTTCGATTTTCGTTAAATCACATGACTGATAGAATAACTGAACATTGTTCGTTTTAGCTAATTCCTCTAACTCAATGTTACTTGATCTTGAAAGATAGATAATACAGTTTTCGTGCGTAAACATTTCCTTTACGATTGCTTCTCCTAATCCTTTCGAAGCACCTGTTACAATATAATAATTCATTTGTTTTCCTCCTCTTAATTCGATTCCAGACTTACAAGCAATACTGTTTTGAAGACAAATCTACCTATATCGAATATATGCAATTAAAGATTTACAATTTTAGGATAAATTGTTATAATTACCAATATCGAATGATAGTACTTTTGAAATCAAAGGAGTCCCTTGATATGGAAAATACTATTTTTGAAAATGGTTCTATTAATGAAAATCAGTTACTCAGTAAGATTGATTTTCTCAAAGGTGAACTAATTGAAATCGGCTTAATTATCGGATTAAATCATCCGAAAACAGTAGCTTTAAGTCAACGATTAGATAAATTGATACTAGAATATCAAAAGCACTGTGTAGTTAATAGATAAAGGACAAACATGATCATATCGCTCTCATCTGTGACAGATGGGAGTTTTGTTTTTTAATCAAAGCTAAATCTTTGTTCGAGCCACGGGTCCCCTTTCATATGATACCCATTCCTCTCCCAAAAACCAGGATGATTTTTTTCGGTAAATTGTAGACCTCTTACCCATTTTGCACTCTTCCAAAAATAAAGATGTGGGAAGACAGCTCGGAGCGGATATCCGTGTTCAGGTGTTAGCGGTTCACCATTATATGCATATGCAAGAAGACTCGTTTCCTTTAAGAAATCTTCAATCGCTACATTTGTTGTCCAGCCTTCTTCAGCATGAATGATCACATATTTTGCTTGCTCTTTAATCTTCACATCTTTTACAAGATCTGCTGTTCTTACCCCTTGCCAGCTTGTATCAAGCTTCGACCATCCTGTTACACAATGAATATCATTTTTAAGCTCTACTTTCGGAAATAACGATTTAATATCGTCTAATGTATAGAGCTTTGGATTTTCTACTAAACCGTAAATTTGCAAATTCCATTTTGAAATATCCTCATAATATGGAATCGTTCCTGAATGTAAGACTGGAAAAGTTGTTGTTACATTTTGATTCGGAGGAACTCTATCAGATTGCTGGTTATTTCTCCTTTTACCAAAATACATGAACATCACCTCTTTTTGTTAACTTAATTTTAATTTTAGTTGACATATAACGAATATCCATTTATATTTTTATCATAAAAATACTTTTAGTGAAGCAGTAAAATATTAAATAAGGGTGATAATAGTTGAAAAGAAAAATTACTACATATGATATGACTTTGGTTGCCATGTTTAGTGGATTAATGGCTGTTGGTGCTAATATTACATCGTGGGCACCTTTTTTACAAATTGCTAATGTTCCATTATCAATGCAGCCCTTTTTCTGTATTTTAGCAGGTCTTCTTTTAGGAAGTCGGCTTGGCGCCTTGTCGATGACAATTTATGCGTTGATCGGCATTGCAGGAGCACCTGTTTTTGCCCAGTTCAACGCTGGAATTGGTGTACTTTTTGAAAGTACAGGTGGATTTATTTTTGCGTATATCCCAACGGCGTTTGTCGTTGGAAAATTAATCGAAAAAAGCAACAATAAAAAAGGCTCGATCTTCTTCATTGCATCTTTCGTTGGGATTGCCCTAATCTATCTAATTGGAACTACTTATATGTGGCTAGCGGTAAATGTTTGGTTAAATGCTTCAATGTCATATCTCGCAGCATGGGGTGTTATGGCTTGGTTTGCAGTAAAAGACATCGTGTTCACAATTATCGGAGCCCTTATTGCTCCACGTATTTATCATGCTGTATCAAAAGCAACGAATAATCGAATTGCTGCCTAATGAAATTCAAAGTCCCTTATACTTTTACTATTTTTACATTTTCAATGTATAATTATTACTAGTTTTGTCAATAAAAATAGTAGAGTAACGAAAAAAGGGTGTGAATTTGTGAAAACACTTCGTATTAAAAAATATTTTCTCGATGTGAATGATAGAGAACAATTAGAAAAACAAGTACTAGATAAACATCCCGAATTCAATGAATCGATTTTAGAATGGGATGATGAGGAGTTACTGGAGAGAATAAATATAGATAAAGAAAAAAAGAGGCTTATATGATGAATGTTCACATCATAAGCCTCTTTTTTTCTTTATCTATTAATTGGTAAAATATTACCTAAAATTTATAAAACAATTGCAGCGATCCAACCAAATAGAATCACTGGGATATTGTAGTGAAGAAATGTCGGTACACATGTATCCCAAATATGATTATGATTTCCGTCTGCAGCTAAGCCTGATGTTGGTCCAAGCGTACTATCTGATGCAGGTGAACCAGCATCACCTAGTGCAGATGCAGCTCCGACGATCGCAATTGTTGCTAACGGACTAAATCCTAGTTCAAGACATAACGGAACAAAGATAGTCGTAAGGATTGGAATCGTTGAAAACGACGAGCCTATTCCCATAGTGACAAGCAGTCCAACGATTAACATTAGCAACGCACCAACTGTTTGATTTCCATTAATGAGGTCAACTGCATCTGCAACCAATTTATCGACATGGCCAGTTTCTTTTAAAACACTTGCAAAACCAGAGGCTGTAATCATAACAAATCCGATAAACGCCATCATCTTCATACCGTTTGTAATAACGATGTCTGCTTCTTTTAGCTTTAAAATACCACTTACATACAAAACTACTAGACCAGCTAATGCACCAAATATCATGCCCTCTACACCGATTACTTGTGATAGATATAGCTGTACAGCCAAGGAAACAACAATTGCAATAATCGCAATCACGATTGATTTATTTGTATAAGGGTTACTCATTTCTTGACCTTCAATTTCACGAGTTTCATATACACGTTTTTTCCGATAAGAAATGAACACAGCAACTAATAAACCAACAACCATTCCTAGGGATGGAATCATCATTGCATTTGGAATATCAGATAATGCAATAACAAGGCCTGCATCCTCAATATTTTGTTTCATAATCCCGTGAAAGATTGCTCCAAATCCAACAGGCAAATACATATAGGGAGTGATTAAACCAAATGTAAGTACACATGCAATTAATCTACGATCCACTTGTAACTCATTAAGTACCTTTAATAAAGGAGGAATAAGGACAGGAATAAAGGCAATATGTACCGGTATTACATTTTGGGAAAATATCGCCATAATTAAAATCATAAAGATAATTAATACTTTAGAGAGCGTTTTTCGCTTCGTCTCTCCTTCACGGCCAACTAATTTAATAGCACCTGCTACAACTGCATCTGGTAGACCTGTTTTCGTTAAGGCAACAGCAAAGGCACCTAGCAAGGCATAGCTTAATGCAACAGTAGCATTTCCACCCAAACCACCAGTGAACGTTTCAATTGTAGTGGCAATTCCAAGTCCTCCAGTTAAACCTCCAACTAAAGAACCGACAACTAGCGCAAAAACAACATTTATTCGTAATAGGCTTAGTATAAGCATAACTATAACCGCAATGACAACCGCGTTCATAATAAGACCCCCAAAAATACTTTAGTTTGCTAATATGGTAGAGAGATAAAATAACAGATTTAAATTTACCATGATAAAATCAGGTTGTCAACGGAAAGTATATCTAAATAATAATTTGTCAGAATAACCATCTATTTGCTCCCATGCTCCCTAACTTCTCTTCATTTTGCTCCTTTGCAGGGTCACTACTTGTTTAAATTATTGCAAATTTACAATACAATAATGCGATGAGAAAATAAAAAAGAATCAACCCGTTACGATTGATTCTTTTATTGCTTATTCCATATTCAATTCAAAACGTTCAACAAGGGTTGCAAGTGTTCTTGCCATTACACCTGTTGCACCAGCTGGTCCAAGTTCATTTCCTTTAGAGGTTGTTGCAGTTCCGGCGATATCAAGATGAACCCATGGTGTATCTTCAGCAAACTCTCCGATAAAGGTTCCAGCCATAATCGCATGTCCCTCACGTCCTGGAGAATTATTTAAGTCTGCCATTTTACTATTGCGAACTTTCTTTTTATCACTTTCCGTAATTGGCAAACGCCAAACAGGCTCATCACATTCATATGAAGCTTGTAGGAGCTGTTCAAATAATTCTTCATTATTTGTCATCGCACCAGTTGTTTCAGTGCCAAGTGCAACAATAACTCCACCTGTTAATGTCGCAACATCTACTAAATAGTTTGCCCCATGATGCTTAGCATACGTAATTCCATCCGCAAGAACTAGTCGCCCTTCAGCATCAGTATTTAAGACTTCAATCGTTTTCCCGCTTAAGGAAACGATCACATCATCTGGTTTAAATGCATCGCCGCTAATCATATTGTCAGTTGAAGGAATGACTGCTACAACATTTTGTTCAGGTCTTAGCTCACCGATAATTTCCATTGCTCCTAAAACAGCAGCTGCACCGCCCATATCTGTTTTCATCCCAACAATTCCTGTTTTAGGTTTAATGGAATAGCCACCAGTATCATAGGTAATACCTTTTCCAACTAAGCCTATAACATCTTCCCATGTCTCTTTCCCTTGGTATTTCAAAACAATCATTTTTGGTGGTTCAACAGAACCTTTATTAACAGCAAGTAACGCTCCCATTCCGAGACGCTCCATCTCTTCCTTCTCGAGAATTTCACATTCAAACTGATATGTCTTCGCTATCTCCTGTGCATACTGTGCTAGCTCACTTGCTGTTAAAAGATTCGGTGGCATATTCGTTAACGTCCTAGCGCTATTTGTACCTTTTCCAAATGCATAACCGACTTCTAATGCTGCTGTTATCTCAACTGTTTCCTCCATTGTTACAATGACTTGAACTTGTTCGATTTGCTTCTCTGGTTCATTTGATTTTTGTTTATAATCAATAATTTTATATGTTGATAAAGCAAACGCCTCAGCTAATGCATGTGAAGAATCAGGTAGCTCTATTTTTTCGGAGACAAATGTTTCTAATACAATCGAAACATCTTGAATTTTTGCTTCTTGAATCGTTTTAAATAATCTTCCGTAAGCCTCTTTAAGTTTATAAAAGGTAATATCCTTTTCTCTTCCTAATCCAACAAAAAAGATTCGCTTTACTGGTAGTTTGCCAAGTGTGTAAAGCTTTGTAATCGATTTGTACTTTGTAGACAAATCTCCATCCTTTAACATTTGCGTTAATTGACCATCTAGCTTTTCATCTAGTTCAGCTGCAAGTCCAGTTAATTTATTATTTTTTTGAAATAAACCGATGACAAGCACTTCATATTGTTCTTGCAAATTTAATTGATTATGTACTTTAAACATAAAAACACCTCCAAAATTAAGAAAAGCAGCACCTTATTCTGTCTTAGGCAAATTAGTCGTATAAAATTAGAAGGTGTTCTATCCCATTAATTCTTATATCGCTGAAGCCAAAGAAGGTAGGCGCCGAAGCTAAAACTAAAAAACTACTCCATAAAAAATTAACAAAATCGCTTATCCTGCAACTTACTGTGAGCTCTTAATCATTCATTTTGCTTGTAATTTATGTATCAACAATGGAAAGAACTAAAGCAATATTATGCTATAATGGAGAAAACTTTTATCCTCCCTTTCATTTTAAAACGATTTAACGGAAGTATACAATGATTAGCATTGGTAAAACTTGAAACGTTGACGTTCCTTTTGTTAAATATAAATGAAAGCGTACATATTTGGATAAACTACACCATTTGAAAGGGGCAATCAATATGGAATTATTATATAACTTCCCTTTAATTTCATCTTTAGTTGCAATTTTCTTCGCCCAATTTGTAAAAGTTCCGATTCAATATATTGTAAGTAGGAAATTGGATTGGTCGCTAATTACTAGTACTGGTGGAATGCCTAGTTCACATTCTGCAGCAGTTACTGCTCTCACAACTGGTGTAGCCTTGGATCAAGGAATGAATTCCTCCCTATTTGCAGTTTCAACGATCTTTGCGATTATCACCATGTTTGATGCTACTGGAGTAAGAAGGCATGCAGGTGAACAAGCAACCGTATTAAATCAGCTCGTAATCGATTTTAATACATTTGTTGAAGAAGCAAAAGTGTGGCCAAAGAAGCCTGATCAAGAAAAGCAAAAGAAGCTAAAGGAATTACTTGGTCACCAACCGATCGAAGTATTTTTCGGCGGACTAACAGGTATTCTTATCTCTTTAGTCTTATATTACTTCTTTTATTAAGGTGATTTAGATTAGTAGTCGTTTCAGTTTGAGGCTGTGTGGTATGCCTCCTACGGTGGAAAGAACTACTCACACCTCACCTATCTAGTAAAGAGAGAACAATAAATAATAGTGCATATAGAATAAAAGCTAAGGATTACCCCTTAGCTTTTTGTTTTACTTTTTAAATATTGTTGCCTGAAAACCTGCATTGATTCATTTTCATTTAATTGATTTAGCTGCTCCTCTGTCAACTTCCCGTCACCGACTTTTACAACATAAACATCCAGCTGCTTTTTACCCCAATTTTTATAAACATCTGCTACTGTTTCATAATATAAATCTAGCCTGTTTCCTTGTATTGCTCCACCAATGTCTGCGACAACACCGTAGCCATAGCCTGGAATAAAAAGAATTGTTCCAAGTGGAAATACATCTAAATCTGCAGCGATAGTCGAGTATAAATCACGTTTCACCTTTACACCCGAATAGGTAATTCCATAGCTTGGGTGGTTTGGATGTTTACCAGTTGATTCCACACCTGCTGTATAGCCTGTTGCAACGACCCTTTTAGTAGGATACTGTGACCAATCAATTGCATCCTCTAAAGAAACATTTTGATTGACTGCCTCAACGCTTGATGAAATCGATGTGCTTACTAATGGTTCGCTATTCATTTTTTTAAATGTTAAACCTAAAAATCTAATTGAGTTATCATCGACTTCTGCTTCTTCTTCCGCCTCATTGTTTACACTGCTCTGACTTATTGTTGCTGAGCTATTGTAATTATGGTTGTACCATTTATGCACATCTCGTACCTCAAGACCAGAGACGACTTCAAACGTTGTTGTTAATGCACCTAAAAATAATAATGACATAAAAATCCGCTTACAAATTGTTTTTATACGTATCATATTTTTCCTATTCACTCCTCTCACAAATCTATTCGTTCCCAGAAATGCAAGAGATTATTCAAAAAATAGGAAAAAACATATTTTAACAGTTTAAAAGCGATTACGGGGACTGTCCCCAATTTCGATAAAAAAGCCTGACCTCCAAAAAAATTTTTGGATAAGCCAGGCTTTTTAGCGAAAAGCTGTATGTAAGCGTTATAATTAAAACATTTGATACCCTCTTTTTCGAAGCATTTTAATAACAACCCCTGAAAGAATTGCTCCGATAAGTCCACTTAATAATATTAATATATCAGCAAGAGCTAACGAGGTAATTTTATGACCTAGTGATGAAAAGGAATCCCCTGGTTTTTGAAAATACTCGATAAATCGAACTTCATCTATGATAAAAATACATACAATCGGGTAAACAATCGCCATAATCCAAGACATGCGCAAAAGCATATTTAATAAAAAACCTATTCCAAAAAATAAAACCAAAAATAAAAGCATTGAAATTAATAAAACCGGTAAACTTAACATGCCCATCACCTCCATTATACCTCTTTTAGTGTACTGAACTAATGATGGA
Organism: Metabacillus sp. 22489; assembly: GCF_052044855.1. Taxonomy (NCBI): domain Bacteria; kingdom Bacillati; phylum Bacillota; class Bacilli; order Caryophanales; family Bacillaceae; genus Metabacillus; species Metabacillus sp. 22489. Next base: position 172,966 of record NZ_JBQENT010000005.1, on the reverse strand, counting down.
CAGTCAATCAGAAAAGCGAAAGCGCCTTGTTCAGCCCCGACAAGCACAAGACGATTATGCCATAAAGGTGATCTTTACCTTTTTGGCATAATTGGCTTGTGACCTCGAGGGGCTAGGCGCTGGAGCTAGACAATTCAGAAAAGCGGAAGCGCCTGTTCAGCTGCGTATGGACTGGAGATACGCAGTAACCACGAACACACATCATTTCTCCTCAAACAAGTAAAAAAGGACAAAAGCTTTCGCCTCTGTCCTTTGAGTTTCTTATAGGAATTTGAATTTTCCTTTTTTCAATACTAATGAAGGTCCACCAACCATGTATAATGCACGGTTATCAATGACTTTTTTCATGAATGATGCTTTAGTACCAACTATTTTTTTACCAAATACAACACCAACTGCATCGTTTTCACCTAATGATGCAACTGAACCTTTATTATCAAAAGTGAATTTTTCCATTTCTCCGCTTCCACGAACAGCAACTGCTACGTTTTTCGCACAAGTTTCACCTTGTTGCATTGCAATTTGCGCTGTAGGAGGGTATGGACGATTAATTTCTTCATTGATGATTAGTGAGCAGTCACCGATAATAAATACTTCATCATGACCAGGTACACGTAAATACTCATCAACTTTCACACGGCCACGCATGTTTTCAAACCCAGCTTCCTCAACAACGCTGTTACCACGAACACCAGCAGCCCAAACTACTGTACCAGCTTTAATTGTTTCTGTTTCATCACCTTTAGCAACGATGATACCATCTTCGATACATTCTTTAATCGCAGTACCGATTTTGAATTCAACGCCTTTTTTCTGTAAGTGATTTACCGCATAATCAACTAATTCCGGATCAAAACCTGGAAGTGCAGTTGGCGCTGCTTCAACACAGATAATACGTACTTTGTTGAAATCAACATCATACTCTTTGCAAAGCTCAGGAACTCGGTTACCTAATTCACCAAGGAATTCAATACCAGTAAATCCAGCTCCACCAACTACGATTGTTAAACGCTCATCTTTCTTCTCTTCTTCTGTGTTATATGTTGCAAATTGGTATTCAATATGCTCACGAAGCTGACGAGCAGAATCAATGCTTGTAATACCAAATGCATATTCTTTTAATCCTTTAATACCGAATGTTTCAGGATGTGCACCTAAAGAAATAACTAAGTAATCATATTCGATTTCGCCATTTTTCAAAACAACTTTTTTTGCTTCTTTATCGATAGAAACAACTGTATCTTTTACAAAATTTACACGGCTATCAATAATGTTTTTAATTTGATAACGAGCGCGGTCATGATGTAAAGTTCCTGCTGAAGCCTCATGTAACCATGTTGTTTCGTAGTGATAATCATTTTTATTCACTAACGTAATTTCAGCTTCATTAGCACCGATTTGCTTTTGTAATCTTGTAACTGTAATTAACCCACCGTATCCTGCACCTAAAACGACAACTTTTGGCTTTCTCAAAGAAAACATCCACCTTTACTCTAAAATTGTTGTACATTTACGTGAACTATTTCTACTGTTTATAATCCACTCAAACACAACATTTTATTAATTTAGATAATAAAACTTTGTGAAATTATTCACTTATTAATGCACATGAAAGTAATTCTTTCTTACCTAAAACAAATAAATAATATATAATTATGTCTAACATTCATAATATCCCTATGCAATGAATTTTTCAAGTGATTTTTCATAACATAAGAGTATATTTTTTTCAAAAAATCATTTATAATTATTAGCCTTTCGTTTTTTTACAACTGAAACGTTTTCATAACAAAAATACCCATTTCCGTGTATTACACAAGAATTAATTTTACCCTTTTTTAGGATATTATGGCATTAACAGCTATTACTAGGAAAGACCTCTTAAAGATTGGGGTTTAGATATTAAGATAAGTTTGATACGCGTTAGTGCAAAAATGGAAACAGTCTTTGTAAATCTCCAAGCTTCATCTCACCATTCTAAGTTATGCGCTCAAGAGTTCTCTTTTAGTCATTGATTTTTTTACTCTTTTTACTTCATCAAAAATAGTGTTGCATATTTAAATGGATGCGACTCTTATGCCATGCCATTCATAAATTCTATAGACTAAAAAGTCTCTTTCCATATCTACAGATGCATCAAATGTCACCTGAGAAACTCATACCATCTAGTCTACCTACTGTATTTCCCAATTGTTAGCTTGTACATAGATTTTATCATGATATGTGCACATAAAATTCAATGAAGTCACTTTTTAGAATAAAGGAATTACCTTTATAAAATAGAATAGTTCTATTATTCACTTATTAATAGGGGAGGTACTTGAATGAAAGTTAAAACAGACGAGATTTTTTCAAAGGAGTTCCACCAAAATCCTTACGAATATTATAAGGAAATTCGTTCACATCAACCGTTTGCTAAAGTTAAGCTGATGGATGGCTTGGTAACATGGATGGCTTTTACTTACGAGGCGGCGGAGGCAGTCTTAAAGGATACTAGATTTATTAAAGATATGAAGAAATTATATCCCGAAAACATAACAGATGAGAATACGCAGCCTATTACCCAAAGTATGCTTTTCGTTGATCCACCTGACCATAAGCGTTTACGTAATCTTGTTCAATATGGGTTTACACCTAAGAAAATCAAAGAGTTAGATGTGAGAATTGAGGAAATTGCTAGAGAACAAATTGAGTTAATGAAAAATAAGGACTTCGTTGAATTTATCGAAGAGTATGCTTTCCCTATACCAATCAGGGTCATATGTGAACTACTCGGCGTACCACAGGAAGATCAAATGGATTTTCAACGTTGGTCACATGTAATGGTTGATATCAATGAGCCTTCAGAATATGAAGAAGCAATGGGAGAATTTCTAGAGTACTTAGAAAAATTAATCGAGCAAAAGAAAAATACACCACAAAATGATTTACTGTCTGAATTGATAAGGGCAGAGGAAAATGGTGATACGTTATCCAAAAATGAACTATACGGTGTGATTATGCTTTTAATTGTAGCTGGACATGAAACGACTGTTAACCTTATTGCAAATGGTTTACTCGCTTTACTTACTCACCCTGACCAACTATCACTTTTGAAAGAACAGCCACATTTAATGCCACAAGCTATTGAAGAATTCTTACGCTATAATGGACCTGTTGAATTTAGCACGGACCGCTGGGCGAGCGAATCGTTTACCTTTATGGGTCAAAAGGTTTCAAAGGGAGATCACGTCATCGTTTCCTTAGCTTCAGCTGACCATGATCCAGCCATTTTTTCTAAACCAGAAGAATTTGATATTATGAGGGAAAAAAGCCCACATCTTGCGTTTGGAAAAGGCGTTCATTATTGTTTAGGGGCACCATTAGCAAGGCTGGAAGGAGAAATTGCCTTACGAGTATTATTAGAAGCTTTCCCCCACATTGCACTAGCATGCGATCAATCAGAGCTAGAATGGAGACAGAGTATCATCATTCGCGGACTAAAACGTTTACCTATTATATTAAATGCTAAACCTTAAGTTTTTAAGCTAAAGGAGATAATGGGTGTTATCTCCTTTTATATGGATGTTGGCGGATTGATTCCATGCCTTTCCTGCACTTTCACCTACAACAACAAGGTCAAATGCTTTGTCCCATTTCTAACTTTTGGATTATCCTTTTTGATTAGACATTTTCCATATTTATTTGCTTGTAAGAACAAAAGTGGAAGGACCTTGTGTGACAGCTCTAACAACAGGGTTAGTCGCTAGAGATAAACACAAAACCTTAATAAAAAACAGGAATGCTTTTTTCACCTATAAAAAACACCTCCTCGAATCGCTATGTTTTTCAACATTAACTATCGAGAAGGCCCGTAATTTAAAATCTTGCTTTATCATGTTCAGGGTTGGTTAACACATCTTTTGAGGCTTATATACGCTCAACATCATGATATTATCTGTAACCCCTCACTTTAATTCTAATACCTTAGCATTCCTCAGGCGTCCCAACATTCGTAGCCGTTCTAAAAGATGATCCACAGCCGCAAGACGCAATTGCATTTGGATTGTCGATTGTAAAGCCGCCGCCCATCATTGATTGCTTATAATCAATTTTAGTGCCGTTCAAAATCGCTGCATCCTCTTTTTTAATAAGAATTGTTAAATCATGCTGCTTAAGAACTTGGTCATCATCGCTGATTTCATGTTCAAAGCCCATACCGTATGAAAGACCGCTACAGCCGCCGCCTTTAACTCCTACACGAAGGAATGCCCCTTCTTCTTCATTTTCTTTCATCATATCTTTTATTTGAAAAGCAGCTGCTTCCGTTAATTCAATAACATCATTCATCTGTAATCCCTCCTTAAACAGTATGAAAGAGTAAGTCTTACTTAATTTTAGTATACCGATTCTTTCACATACTCTCAACTAATCAGTCTGAGATGATGAATTTGTTACGAGAGGAAATATTCTCCAGTACAAATAACTTCTGCAGGTCCTGTCATTAATACTCTTCCTTCAGTTGTCCAATTAATCGTTAAATCTCCACCGGCAAGATGAACGGTCGTATCCTTCCCAGCCTTAGTTAAATCATTTAAAACAGATGAGACAACGGCAGCACATGCTCCCGTTCCACACGCTTGTGTCACACCTGATCCTCTTTCCCATACTCGAAAATGAATTTCATCGTCAGAAACAACTTGGACAAATTCAACATTCACACCTTCTGGAAAGCGCGGGTCCTTTTCAACTATTGGTCCTAATGTTGTAACAGGTGCCGTCTCGATATCATCAACATAAAAAATAATATGAGGATTTCCCATTGATACCGTCGTCACCTCATATTGCTGTCCATTAAACTCGATCCGCTCGTTAATTGTTTTCGAATCTGGTTTCCCTTCCATTGGGATTTGTGATTTTAATAGTTTTGGTTCTCCCATATCGACTGTAACAAGAGTGACAGTATCATTATCTACATGGACCTTGGCATCGACAAGTCCTGATAATGTTTCAATTTTAAATTCTGTGTCTGTTACTATCTTATGCTCGTACGCATATTTTGCAACACAACGTAATCCATTTCCACAGTTTTTCCCCTCTGACCCATCGTTATTGAAGATTCTCATTTTTACAGGTGCATTTTCAGAGGGGCAAATAAGGATTAAACCATCAGAACCAATTCCTGTATGAACATTTGCAACCTTTTTAGCGATATCAGACAATTGCTCCTCTTGTAATTGTTCTTGAAACATATTTACATAAACATAATTGTTACCAAGCCCGTGCATTTTTGTAAATTGAAATGAATTCATGTTAGCCTCCAATTGTATCTGTTTTTACTAGTATAAAATGTTGGAAATATGATCACAATATAAATATCCCCCGTTTTATAGAGTAAAAGTCCCTAACCTTTATAGGGGCTTTTATTTTGCACCATGTGGTAAAATCCCCCTTAAATTTAAACCTCATTAACTAGTTCTTTTTACTTATGAATTTGTTATACTCTACTTATTATAACAATCGTAAAAGCACTTAGGATAAATGCTTAAGCTAGAGACATTTATTCTATCAATAAGGGGAGTAAAACATGAATATGGAACAAGAGTATCTATATGACAAGGCAGTTCAATGTCCAGCATGTCAGGGAAATTATACATCTAAAAAGGTTTTATCAAAATACATTCGGATCGAAAAGCATGATACTGACTTTTGTTCATACTATTCATCCACAAAAAAAAATCCACTCCTCTATTATGTACAAGTATGTCCAGACTGTGGATTTTCTTCTTCTGAGGAATTTTCTACTTACTTTTTACCAGCGACATTAACGGCAATCAAGGAAAAAATAACGAGCAATTGGAATAAAGCGAACTATTGTAAGGAGCGTACCGTTGATCAAGCAATCATTTCATATAAATTAGCCATTTACTCTGCAACCCTTAAAAAGGAAAAGCATGTTGCATTGGCCGGACTATATTTACGCCTAGCATGGTTGTATCGTACTGAAAAAATAAATGTAGAGGAAGAGCATCGTTTTTTACGATTAGCATTAAATGAATATATTCATTCTTATCAGACTGGAGATTTCAATGAAACACATTTATCAGAGGTAAAGCTTCTCTATATTATCGGGGACTTAAGCCTTCGAAACGATTTACGAGAACAAGCTACAAAATATTTTTCTCTCGTAATTGGGATGCAAACGGAAACTATCGAAAAAGGGATTATTGAAATGGCAAAGGAACGATGGATGAAAATAAGAGAAGAAACGAAGCTTAGTTAATATGATATGACAAAACTAGGAGTGCTGATAGCATTTAAAGCTCCTAGTTTTTTTGTTCAAGTTTATTCATATGCTTAATCTTCCCAATAAAAAAAGGCATCAAATAATTTATACGGTGGATCAGCAACAATTGTCGGTATTTTTGCATCAAAAGGTAGTAATTCGCTAACATATGTACGTTCTAACACTTTATAACGATATCTTTTTAATACATTCTTTATCCCTTCAATCTGTTCTTTCCAGTCTCCAGGTGGTATGCTGTCGACTTTTTCACTATTAAGAAATTCTTCAACACCTCCCGTTTCATGTTTCGTCACTTGACTTGCCCCAATCACGGCTACAGGTGTAAGACGGCATAAATATAGTCTTAGTCCATCAATCGATTGCACCTTATCATGCTCCTTTGTAGAACTTCCGTCACCTTTCCAGCAAAATACATCTACATATGATGCAAATCCACTACCATAACTATCAAAATCTGCCTCAAATTTAATATTTTCTATCATCGCCAACTCACCGACAATTTTAGCAAGATAGTCATCGATCGCCTGGTCATTGTAGTCTCCTAGATTAAAAGGGTAAAAATCGCCTACTGGTTTTGTTTCAATTACTCTTTTTAAGTCTTCATTTGTAAAGTTTTTCTTCATAGTCATCAGCCTCGTCTATAACCTATTAATAGAGCGAATTTTCTTCAAGAAATTGATAGATATTTTCAACAAGCTCATCATAATCGGATCCTGTCACTGCTTTTCCATTTACTAAAGCATAGAAGGATTGGTAGCATTTCCCACAATAACTTAAACAACCGTATTCAATAATGTCTAAATTCGGATCCTTTGCGAGCTTCTCCAATGCTGCCTGAGAGCCATTAGCTAAATTACTTATACAAAACTCAATCATCGGCTTCATCGTAACACCTCTCTATTTCTTCCTATCCTATAGGGTTATAGAAAGAACGTCAAACGAAAATGAAAGTGAATTCTTTTTTAAATATGCTTTTTAAATAAGTAGCAGAAAAGATTGTAAACGAAAAAAATTTCATTCATAATGATGATGTACTAGTTTATTTTTGCATCATAAATTATTTAAGAAAACGTTTTTTTTAGGTATTGTGTTGTGATTTAGTAGTTAATTCGTTATACTTTTTATGAAAATTTATCAATTTTTTACAGGTTTAGAGTGACAATTAAGTTTTAGTAAAATATAAACTTTTGTCCTTAATTGTTACTGCCCTAGTTCGTGCTCGTAGACGAACTCCATACTAGTTCGGAGGTCAGGTCTATTTAAGTCAATTGCGTTAATTTAATCACATATAAACATACCTTTATAAAAACATTGGGGAAAGAGGTATTTAATATGAAAAACCTTGTCATCCTTGGTGGGGGATATGGTGGAATGCGAATTCTACATAGACTTTTGCCAAATCATTTGCCAGATGATGTACAAATTACTCTAATTGATAAAAACCCTTACCACTGCTTAAAAACAGAATATTACGCATTAGCAGCTGGTACGATATCAGACCAACATATTCGAGTTTCCTTCCCAGAACACCCACGGCTTCATTCAACATTCGGGGAAGTGACAGCCATTCAGCTAGACGAAAAAAATGTACTATTAAAAAATGGTACAACTATTCCTTATAATGATTTAATTATCGGCTTAGGCTGTGAGGATAAATATCATAACATTCCAGGCGCAAAGGAATTTACGCATAGCATCCAATCTATTGACCAATGCCGAGAAACATATCAAACGCTAAATAATTTAAAAGCTGGTGCAAAAGTAGCGATTGTTGGTGCTGGATTAAGTGGTGTTGAGCTTGCCAGTGAGCTACGGGAAAGTCGGAAGGATTTACACATCAAATTATTTGATCGTGGAAAGCATATTTTATCAAGCTTTCCGGAACGTTTAAGTAATTATGTTGAAAAGTGGTTTACAGAGCACGGTGTAGACATTGTTAATAATGCTACCATTACAAAAGTTGAACAAAATACAGTATACAATCATGATGAGCCAATAGAATTCGATGCAATTGTTTGGACAGCAGGTATCCAACCAAACAAAATTGTTCGAGACCTTCCAGTAGAAAAGGATAAACAAGGAAGGGTTCTTTTAACAAATCAGCATTCGATTCCAAATTACGAGGATGCCTTCGTTGTTGGCGATTGCGCTAGTCTGCCTCATGCACCAAGCGCACAGCTTGCCGAGGCACAAGCAGAGCAAATTGTTCAAGTCTTGCAAAAAAAGTGGAATAATGAACCTTTACCAGAATCATTTCCACCATTTAAGCTGAAAGGTGTACTCGGATCACTAGGGAAGAAACAAGGCTTTGGACTTGTTAATGATCGCCCTTTAATTGGCCGTGTTCCACGACTTTTAAAATCAGGTGTGTTATGGATGTATAAATACCATAACGGTTAATACTTACAAGTATGGGTTAACCTTTTTTTCGTTAACCCATACTTTTTTCGTTTCTGAAACTGAAATATGTTGCTTGATTTGCACTTTAGCTAGAAGTACCATTTTTTAATAATAAAAAATATGTTAAAATAAGCTCATTAAGTTTTTCTATTTCCAATCTTTCGATTAGATTTTTCTTGATGTTTCAAATATAATAGGGAATAAGGAAAGGAGTCGATTTGAATGACTGAAACAGCTTTATTCGAACAAGTTCAAGAAGTATTAGATAAACTGCGTCCATTCTTACTCCGTGACGGGGGAGACTGTGAATTAGTTGATGTAGAAGATGGTATTGTTAAACTTCGACTTTTAGGTGCTTGTGGGAGCTGCCCTAGCTCAACAATTACACTAAAGGCTGGTATAGAGCGTGCACTTTTAGAAGAGGTACCAGGAATTGTTGAAGTAGAACAAGTTTTCTAAAAATACATTAAAAAGGACTGACATAATGTCAGTCCTTTTTTTATCGGTTTTTCACTTTTTCTACTTGTTCGACCTTGCAGCCTTCTACGTCAATCTCAAGACGTTCTACAGCATATGCTGAAAACTCATGAGAAAGTTTTTCAGCTAACTCGTCACCCTTTCCCTTCTCAGTAAAGGAAATAACAGTCGGACCTGCTCCACTTAATGCAGACCCATATGCGCCTAATTCAAGAACTCGCTCTTGAACTGTCTTAATTTCCGGGATAAGGCTGCTGCGGTATGGCTGATGGAATAAATCCTTCGCCATCATTTGCCCAACAAGCTTCCAATTATTCGTTAGTAGCCCAGCAACTAGCATATTGCTTATTGCACTTGCCTCTACAGCTGTTTTATAGTCAAGAGATGAAGGTAAAACATTTCTTGCATCACTTGTAAAAACTTCATATTTTGGGATGACGACTACCGCATCTACATCCACATGATCGATATGGACGAGCTCGGTTTGCTCATCCTGATGCAATCCAACGACAAGGCCTCCGTAAAGGGATGCCCCAACATTATCTGGATGCCCCTCTTCTAAGCTAGCAATTCTTAATTTCTCTTCATTTGATAATTGGAGATGGCAGAGCTGATTCGCTAATTCAATCCCGGCAACAATTGCCGCTGCACTGCTGCCAATTCCTCTCGCCATCGGAATTTCGCTCCACACCTTTACTTCACAAGGTGGAAGCTGTTTATTATACATTGATGCTACCTCAATGGCTACTTTTGCAATTAAGTTATTTTCATTTGTTGGAAGGTCTTTGACATGCTCTGTCATTGGTTCAAATCGAAATTCATTAGAGAGCTTAATTTCCAATGTTAAATATTTTCCTAGGGCAAGGCCAATCGAATCAAATCCAGGTCCTAAATTGGCTGTACTACCTGGTACCGTTATTTTTAACATGTCTCCTTCTTTCATTGAACTGTAACTCCATTTAATTGCTGAAGGAAAACTTCTTCATCGTTTGGTAGAACAACTGGTTTAATTTCTGAAACATCGATAGCTGTGTTTGGATCTTTTAATCCGTTACCAGTTAATACTGCAACAACTTTACTGCCTTCCTTAATAAGACCTAGCTTACGGTGCTTGATTAAACCTGCAATCGATGCACATGAGCCAGGCTCAGCAAACACACCTTCCTCACGGGCGATTAATTGGTATGCCTCTAAAATCTCCTCATCTGTTACTGAATCAATTCGACCATTTGATTCTTCTTTTGCTTTAACAGCAGTTTCCCAGCTTGCAGGATTTCCGATTCGAATTGCTGTTGCAACTGTTTCTGGATTTTCAATCGGCTCGCCGCGTACGATAGCAGCTGCACCTTCTGCTTCAAAGCCATGAATTTTCGGAAGACCAGTTTGCTTCTTTTCATGATACTCTTTAAAGCCCTTCCAGTATGCAGTGATATTTCCAGCATTCCCTACTGGAATTGCAAGATAGTCAGGAGCACTGCCTAATTGCTCACATACTTCAAAAGCAGCTGTTTTTTGACCTTCGATACGATAAGGATTCACTGAATTTACTAATGTAATTGGGAGCTTCTTACTAATATTACGAACCATTGTTAAAGCATGGTCAAAATTCCCTTTAATTGCATAAATTTCTGCACCGTACATAACCGCTTGGGCAAGCTTACCGAATGCGATTTTTCCGTCTGGAATGAGAACAATACATTTCATATTAGCTCTTGCTGCATAGGCAGCAGCTGCAGCTGAAGTATTTCCTGTAGATGCACAAATAACTGTGTCACTACCTTCTTCCTTTGCCTTTGCAACCGCCATAACCATTCCACGATCCTTAAATGAGCCTGTCGGGTTCGTTCCTTCCGTTTTTACGTATAACTCAACACCAAGCTTTTCAGATAGCTTTGGTAGATGGATAAGAGGAGTGTTTCCCTCTTGAAGAGTTAATCTAGGTGTTTTATCTGTTACTGGTAAAAATTCTGCAAATTCTTGGATAAGACCTTTCCACATCATAATGAACCGTTCCCTTCTACGCGATAAGTACTTTTTACTTCATGAACCACATCTAAGTCATTTAATTGTTGAAGAATCTCTTCAAAGTCACTTTCTGCTGCTTTATGTGTGACAATGACAATTTCTGCTAGATTACTATTTTTAATTGGAAGTTGGAGAATCTTTTCAAAACTTACGCCACGATCAGAGAACAGTGATGTAATATTCGAGAATGCTCCTACTTGATCTTTTGCTGTAATTCTTAAAAAGTGCTGAGCAAAAATATGCTCTGAGCCTTTTAATTGCTTCTCATATTGTGGTGCAATGGCACTTTGCCCATTCACATTTAATCTCATATTTTTAACGACAGCAACTAAATCTGATACAACTGAGGTTGCTGTTGGGAGGCTGCCTGCGCCCGGGCCATAAAACATTGTTTCTCCTACCGCTTCACCATACACATAAACTGCATTATATTCATCATTTACAGCTGCTAATGGATGTGACTCAGGCAATAAAGTAGGCTCTACCGCTACTTCAATTTTCCCGTTTTCCCTTTCCGCGATTCCAATTAGCTTCATCGTATAGCCAAGACGCTTACTGTAGCTAATGTCATCATCTGTAACAGAGGAAATTCCCTTTACCTTAACATCGTCTAAATCTACATGCATTGAAAAACCTAACCGAGCGAGAATCGCCATTTTTCTTGCAGCATCTAATCCTTCAACATCAGATGTAGGATCCGCTTCAGCATAGCCCAAATCCTGTGCTTCCTTAAGAACCTCTTCATATGCACTTCCGAATTTAGACATTTTTGTTAAGATAAAATTCGTTGTTCCGTTCACAATTCCCATCATTTTCGTAATTCGATCAGATGCTAAGCCATCAACTAAGCTGCGAAGAATAGGAATTCCCCCTGCAACACTAGCTTCATAAAATAAATCACAACCATTTTCAGTTGCAATTGATAGCAATTCCGTACCGTACAATGCCATTAAATCTTTATTTGCGGTCACAACATGCTTTTTAGATTGAAGTGCTTCGATTAGATATTTACGCGTTTCTTCCACTCCACCCATTACTTCGATAACAACATCGATATCAGGGCTTTTGATTACATCGTCAACATTTGTTGTTAACATTGACCGATCAATCGTTACTTGGCGCTCTTTGTCGAGATTATTTACAAGGACTTTCTTGACTTTTACTGGACAGCCAACTTGGTGCATTAATTTATCTTGGTGATCCTCGATAATTTTCACAACACCGCTACCAACCGTACCAAGACCTAAAAGGCCAACATGTATTGCTTCCAATCGTTACACTCCTTTATGTTCATCTAGAAAGTACAATTGTACCCTCTTAAAAGACACTGATAATATACTTGTCATTATAAAATGTATAGAACAGTTTTACAAGGGCGAATTTTCAGTTTTTTAGATGTAAGCGTTTCATACCTTGATATTATTAAGACGAAAATTTCACCTATTTTTAAAACACTCATTTTACACAATTGAAATTAATTATTTTACGATTGTTTTCGGTTCATTCCCATTAAGAACATTTGCGATATTTTCCGCACATAGCTTCATCATCGCATGCCTCGTTTCACTACTTGCACTTCCTATATGTGGGAGTGCGACAACGTTTTTCAGCTGAATAAGCGGATGATCAGATGCTATCGGCTCATGCAAAAAGACATCTAAACCAGCACCAGAAATTTCTCCTGAAACGAGCGCTTTATAAAGATCGGCCTCATTTACGATAGCTCCTCGACTGGCATTAATAAAGATTGCTGTTTTCTTCATTTTTTTAAAAGCATCCTTATTAAACCTTTCTCTAGTTTCGTCTGTTAATGGGGTTAGGCAGACAACGTAATCTGAAGAAGCTAATAATTCATCAAATGATACATGCTGTGCTCCAAGATCCTTTTCAGCTTCTATATTTCTCCGCCGATTATGATAGAGAATATTCATGTCAAAGCCTGTGGCACGTTTAGCTACGGCTTGTCCGATTTTTCCCATTCCAACAATTCCTATTGTTTTGTGATGTACATCCTGTCCTGCTAATAAAAGAGGTCCCCAGCTTTTCCATTTATTCTCCTTCACATATTCAGCTGCCTCTGTCATTCGTCGAGCAGTTGCAAGGAGTAAACCAAATGTTAAGTCCGCTGTTGTATCAGTTAATATATCGGGAGTGTTGCAAACAATGACTCCTTTACTTTTTGCAAAAGAAACATCAATATTGTCATAACCGACAGCTAGATTAGCTACTACTTTCAAGTTCTTTGCTTTTTCGATTAACTCCTTATCAATGACGTCAGAAAGCATCGTTAATAGTGCGTCAGCCCGCTCTGCCTTATTCAATAAAAGCTCGCGAGGACAGGGAGTTTCTTCTTCTGGCCACATTTCTACATCCGCTAATTCATAAAGTGGCTTTAGCTGCTGCTCTGAGCATTTCCTCGTTACGAATATGTATGGTTTTGTCAATTTGCATCCCTCCTCATATGATGAAAGCTTAATATTTACTATTTTACCATAAGTCTCGTTATTTTCAGGGAAGGTTTTTTCGAGCTAAACAATAACGAGACTAAGTAATAAAATACTTCTTGTTCAACTATTTCAGCCATTCGACCGTTGGCAAAACAATTCGGTTTGTATTCATTGCAAGCATATTCGTATAGCTTTTTAAAAACTTCTCATATTGTCCAGAACGCTCCAATATTTGCAGTAATCTTTTCTCATAACTTTGCTTCATATCTTCAGCAGCTGCTAAATAGTAATTTTCAATACATTCAAAATAATGAAGGGGAAACAGTAACCGACTATAAATTAAACGGTATGAAAACGGTGATAGTGGTGTGATGCGATTATACTCCTCCAAAAAACGATAGCTTAATGAATGAGCATCACTTTGCTTTTCAAAAAATAAATCTCTCATATATTCCGCAATGTCTCTACTTCCATGATCAAATACCCATTCTGTTGGAAGCTTTACATTTAATTCATCGTTCCATGTTCGATAGAAAAACCTATGATGACATATCGTTCCTGAATCAATCGGTAGCGGCTCTCCATCTATTTCTGTATCGACTAAATACTGAATTGCATTTTCAGCCAATCCTAAATAATATGGAAAGGATTCAACAAATATTTTCTCAAAACGATTTAAGGGCTGACTATGAACCTTTCCATGCCAAAATGACTCTAACTGGTCAAGACGCTTTTCCCAAAGATTTTTCCACTGTCCAATTCGATTGGTCTTTGTCACCTGGTATGGAAAGGCTCTTGCTTTTTGATGAAATCTAGCTAAATCTCTACCATGCTGAATCCCCTTCCGTTTCGAAACATTTGAGTATTTTAAAAGAACATATTTCATTGAATCTTTCTCAACTGATAAATGATTTTGCTTTGTTAACACCATACTAGCAATATAAGGCTCCCGATTCTCTATCATAAATTGACTGAAATAAAATACCTCATAAAGCTCTTCATCATCTAAATGGGGTATTGGAACGATGAGAAATTGTGTGCGATGCATTCGAAATGAATCGAAACCGCCCATTTTCGTTATTTCTTGGACATTTATCCCATATTGTTCATTTATTGTACTTTTCATCGTTATCCCTCCATGATAAAACTCCATATACTATCGTAAGCGGCATTTTCTCGATTTATGATTAATTGATGCAGGGACAACAGAAAATATGGAGAAGATTATAGAATGGTGTAATCCTCTTAATTGCTAGCGAATATGTTAGTTCTAATCGCCATACACTAAATAAATGCGCAAAAACAATAGAATTGGGTGATCATTATGAAAAGTGAAGAAAAAATGGATGTAGTTGAAAAAACAGCAAGAGATTGGATGGTAAAACGCGGTGTTAAATTAGAGGATATCGCTGAGCTCGTTTACTTTTTACAAGAAAAATATCATCCTGATTTAACGATGGATGTTTGTTTAGAAAATGTTGATCGAGTACTAACAAAGCGAGAGGTTCAAAATGCCGTTATTACAGGAATTCAATTTGATATTCTTGCAGAAAAAGGACAGCTAGAAGAACCACTTCAAACCATTATTAAAACAGATGAAAGCCTATACGGTGTTGATGAAATTCTAGCCTTCTCAATCGTAAATATATATGGATCAATCGGTTTCACTAATTACGGCTATATTGACAAGCTAAAACCTGGAATCCTCCAATACTTAAACGACAAGTCTACAGGTAAATGCCACACATTCCTAGATGACATCGTCGGAGCAATCGCCGCCGCAGCGTCAAGCCGCCTCGCCCACCGAGCTAAAGATGTAGAGTAATCAGAAATGCGGAAGGGCCTTGCTTAGCCCCGACAAGCATAAGATGATTAAGAATAGAAGGTGCTCTTTGCCTTCAATTCTTAATTAGCTTATGACCTCGAGGGGCTAGGACACAGCTAGACATCTTCGAAATGCGGAAGGGTCTTGCTCTGCCCAGACAAGCACAAGACGATTAAAACATAAAGGTGGTCTTTACCTTTTTGGCATAATTGGCTTGTGACCTCGAGGGCTAGGCACTTGTAGCTAGACATCTCCAAAATGCGGAAGGACCTCGTCTGCTGCGTATATCGCTATCTGAATGTTTATGAAATATTTTTTAAAACACCGCTTCTAAGCAGAACTAGATGTTTAGAAGCGGCGTTTTTACTATAGGACTAACTGTTAAATCCACGTTGGATATATTCAGCTAACGAGTCAACCGTATATGTAGGCTGGATAGAATAATTTTTTAAATGCTGCTTTGTCGTCACTCCGGTATGTACTAGCAAAGTATCTAAGCCGCAATTAATTCCTGCTTTAATATCTGTATCATAATTATCCCCAACCATTAATGTTTCACTTTTTTCTGTCCCTAATACTTGTAATGCTTGCTCGACAATAATTGCCTCTGGTTTACCGATAAAAATTGGTTGGGTATTTGTTGATACAGTTACAACCGATGTAAGTGCACCATTCCCTGGAAGCAGCCCCCGTTCTGTTGGAAGTGCGATATCCGCATTTGTCGAAATAAAAGTTGCCCCATTTCTTACAGCGATGCATGCCTTTGCAAGCTTTTCATAAGTTATCTCGCGGTCAATGCCAGTGACAACAAAGTCAGGATTTTCCTCAACAAAGGTTAGCCCTCTATTTTTTATCGCTTCCTTTAAACCTTCTTCTCCAATTACATAAACCTTTGCATCTTTCTTTTTTTCGTAAATATAATTGGCTGTCGCTTGACTTGTCGTAAACACAGTTTCTTTTGTTGCTTGAATTTGAAAGTCCATTAATTTTTTTGCGACCTTTTCTGGTGTTTGTGAGGAATTATTCGTTACAAATAAATAAGGAATGTTATTTTTGACAAGCGTATCTACAAACTCACTAGCTGCTTCAATCTGTTCAGTTCCACGATACATTGTTCCATCAAGATCTATTAAATATCCTTTATATGTTTTCATCCAAATCACTCTTTCTTTTCATCTTGAATCATTTCAAAAAAATAGGATGACAAAATTGGTCATCCACTTTTTTCATTATCCGATCGGCTTAAACGCTGTAACTGGCCCTAATTCTTTTTTGATATATGTCCGAACTCGTAACGGAAAAGCAGCGATCACATTAAGATGCTTTGTAAAGCTTTGAAGCAATTGCTGCTCGTCCACTTCTAAATAATCTTGTACTAGTACTTTTCTTAAAGCAATGACTTCCTTTAATCCCTCTCCCTCTTCTGGAAGAATCACTTTTTCGTCTAATAGTATATCTATAATATCATCATAGCTTCCCGGATCCCTCATAATAAAGCCGTCGATCATCGCATTGCCTACATCTAAAATGATTTCAATACTAAGATGACATAATCTTTCCAACGCTAATTTTTCAATATCGTGATTCCACGATTCCTTTGAGCGAAAAATGTCTAATTGTTTTTCTAAATAAGCTAGTCTATTTTCAATCTTTTCTCTATCAACAAAATACATTTATGAACACCATCCTTTAGAATAGCAGAAGCTCAGTAATAAATTTTCTTTTAGCCTTTTATGTATGTGATGTTTTCTTAGCAATCTTACTGTTAGATTATGAAAGTACCTTTAGAAGTTTATTTAAAAACAACTCGATCCTTTTCTAATGTGCCAGGCTTTGCAAATAAATACCCTTGAGCTAAATCAACATCATTTTTAATCAAAACCTCTGCTTCCTCCTTCTTTTCTATTCCCTCAGCAACAACTAATGATTTTGTTTCCTTTGCAATTAATAAAAGACCTTTTAACATCGATTCCTTTACACGATTTGTATCTATATCCTGTATCACAGAACGGTCAATTTTAATAATGTCTGGCATTAATTCACTAATCGT
Organism: Metabacillus sp. 22489; assembly: GCF_052044855.1. Classification (NCBI taxonomy): domain Bacteria; kingdom Bacillati; phylum Bacillota; class Bacilli; order Caryophanales; family Bacillaceae; genus Metabacillus; species Metabacillus sp. 22489. Next base: position 155,456 of record NZ_JBQENT010000005.1, on the reverse strand, counting down.
GTGGAGACTAGAATAACCTGCACCTGTATCGTCGACAGCAATTCGAAAGCTTTTTTTCCGCAATTGTTTAATATTATCATGAAAAAAGGTAAGTCCTTCGATTGAGTCACGTTCTGTTACTTCAAAAATTATTTTATTCGGCTCAATTTCTGAATACTTGAATAATAATGATTCGAGAGCTGGTAAAAAACGTTTATTTCCTAGCGTAATTGGTGTAAAGTTTAAAAACACGTCATCTGTACATCCAACACGGCTGATGAGCTGAAACGCCTTCTCTAATACTAATAATTCTAAATCGTAAATTAAATTAGACTGCCTTGCAAGGGAAAATAGCTGTAGTGGCTTTTCTAATCCAGTTCCATTTGGACCTCGTGTTAAAAACTCCCATGCCTTTATTTGCTTTGTTGCTAAATCGACAATCGGTTGTGCTAATAGTGTTATATCTTGCTTTTGAATAATTTCACGAATTTCAATTAATGTTTCTATGTATCGAGTATGAACTCGTTTTTCTGCCATCGCAACGGCATGCTGCTGTGCTGTATGTAGTGCCTGAGCTGTTGTATTATTATTTCTTTCGATAAACATGTAACCAATATCAAATGTATGTTGAAAATATGGATGATTTGCTGCTACCTTGCTTTCTAGCAATGGCATAATCGTTCTAAGCATTTTTTCAATATGAATAACGCTTTGTTTTTCATCGTTTATTTTCAAAAAAAAGGTTAGTCCCTCGCTATAATAATCATGGACAACGAGTAAGTCATTTTTATAATTAGAGTTTTCAATGATGTTTTTAAATCCTACTTTAAGCTCTTGTTTAAACTCTTCTAATTGATTTTGTTCGAGCTGTTGTGAAAACTCACGTAGGTTTGAAACAGAAATTACGACAACTGCAACTTGCATTCCACCGGCAATTGCACGGTATACTCCCTCTAATACAGGGTCTCTAAGTACGAATTTTGGAGGATAATACTTTAATTTATGCTGTGGTAAAAAAAGCTTGTTCCACTTTTTTAATCTTCTAAATTGTGTATTCCAAAAGTCACTCTGCATCTGTTTCAACCCTTCTGGTTAGCACCGTTTACATATTATTATTTTACCACATTTCCAGAATTTTCGACGAATTTTGAAGGATTTTTTATTAGTGGGTCTAAACGATCTTTACAGATGATTATGGTACACTTTTAATAATTATTGAAATAGATTGAATGGAGAGAATTAAATGTCAGATCGGTTTTATTTATATGATGAATCAGTTGAGACGAATATAAGATATGTTAGTTTTATGGGAAATAACCAGCGATTTGATTTAGCAATTATTCAAACTGACCGATTTTTTGGTAAGCAAATTGTCCTTGATATCCAAAGTAATCGATTTGCAATTATTGGTACAGATGATTTAGAGGAACCTGGTTATCTAGAATATGCATTTAAATTAACAGAGGAAGATGCGACGGAATTGCGCAGTTTTTTGTCAGAAGTCATTTGAAAAATAAGCTTTGTTTATCTAAGTTGTTCTTGAAGACTCGGCAGGCCTGTGGGGATCCCTTGACCCGTTTCTCCCGCAGGATGCTCTAATAACATTGCAAAAAAATAAGCCAATCCTTCACTAGTCGTTGATTGGCTTTTCAATTAATATTTCTTATTTTTTTATTTTTTTTAACACAAAATATGCACATCCAAAATTACAGTATTCATAAATATACTCATCTAACGTGCTAATTTTTGTATCGTATGATGCTTTCTGGTTTTGGTCATCAAAAAAGCCACGTAATCTCAATTGATTATATCCCCAATCCCCTACTATAAAGTCATATTTATTTAATATATCGCTATATCGTTCTTTAAATACCTCTTCATTAAATCCATTTCTTTCTTCTTTTATTAATTCAAAACATTGATTTTGAACACAAATCATCTTGACAATCACCCCACGTATTCCTTTTTCTTATCATAATCTAATTGTACTCAACCATCAATTACTAAGAAGAAATCTCCTCATTTTGGTCATCCTACTGTTAGGAGGTGCTACAATTGTTAAAAACAAAACTAATGGTTGGTGCAATTGGTTTGTCATTACTAACTGCATGTCAATATGGCGCAGAAGGTGATCCGACCTATAGAAAAGATGAAACCGGTACTGGCTCTACACTTAATGTACTAAATCGAAACGAGCAATTCAACCAAGAGGGGAATTCAAGAGAGGATCAATCGGCCAATTTTGGATATACACGATTACAAAAAAAGGGTGTTACACAGGATGCTAATTTCATTAAAACACCTGTGATGGATCGAGATAAAACCGCAAAATCAATAAGCAGCCTAGTTATTCAGCTTCCAAATATAGAAGATGTTGCTACATTGGTAACAGATGAAGAAGTACTAGTTGCTTATGAAACAACGGCAAAGGATCGATTCGAAGCAGCCGACCAAGTAAAAAAGACAGCTATTTCCTTTGTTCCTAGATACTATCATGTTTACGTTTCAGATAAGCCAGCAATGATTCGTCAAATTCAATCCTATAGTCCGCTTGAAACGACGAACCGCGATATCGACCAAATTTTAACAAATACGATAAAAGAAATGCTAAAGTCACCACAAGGTAGAGCTCTAAATAAAGGGGAAAACCCTAACGGTGAAGGCTACGGTGAAATGAATGAAGAATTAGATGACGATATGAAAGATAATTATCAGCAAACTAGATATAAAAATAATAAATAAAGGTGACTCAAAAGGGACTGACCCCTCCAACAAACACTGATATATAGTAAGCTTAACCTTATCATTAATCTATATATTGATTATTGTGTTGGAGGGGTTTGAACCATGGTTTTGAGTCACCCTCTATTGTTTACGCTTGTGCCTGTCTTTGCTTAGCCGCTGCATTAACTTGTTCATCCGCATGATATGAAGAGCGTACAAGCGGTCCTGCTTCACAATGGCTAAATCCTTTGCTTAAAGCAATTTCACGCAATTCATTAAACTCATCAGGATGATAATATTTTTGCACCTTTAAATGTTTTTTTGTTGGTTGTAAATATTGGCCAATCGTAATAATATCTACATCATTTGCTCGTAAATCATCCATTGTCTCAATGATTTGTTCCTTTGTTTCTCCAAGACCAATCATTAGACTTGATTTAGTTGGGATGTTTGGTTGCATCTCTTTTGCTCGTTTTAAAAATTGTAACGATCTCTCATATGTTGCACGTGCGCGAACTCTTGGTGTAAGCTCACGAACAGTTTCAATATTATGATTCAAAATGTCTGGTTTTGCATCCATCAAGATTTTTAAGTTGTCATATTCACCACTTAAATCTGAAGGTAATACTTCAACAGTAGTAAACGGGCTTTTACGACGAATCGCACGGACAGTTTCTGCTAATACTTTAGCACCGCCATCCTTTAAATCATCACGAGCTACCATCGTAATAACAGCATGCTTTAAATTCATTAACGCAACTGAATCTGCTACTCTTTCTGGTTCTGCAAGATCAAGCTCTGTTGGCAAACCTGTCTTAACAGCACAAAATCTGCAAGCACGTGTACAAACTGATCCTAAAATCATAAATGTTGCGGTTCTACGAACAGCCCAGCATTCATGAATATTTGGACATTTCGCTTCTTCACATACAGTATGAAGGTTTTTTTCGCGCATCATTTTCTTTAAATCTGTATAGTTTTCGTTTGTATTTAATTTTATCTTCAACCATTCTGGCTTCCGTAAATATTCTTCCTTTTTCGCCATCTGATTCATCTCCAATATGTATTGTTGATTAAAAAAAACGAACTTCCGATTTTTATTTCCGTATTCACTTTAACATATGAGAGAATGCGGGACAAGAAAAAGGCAGTTTTGCAATTTCTAACATTTTCTATTTATGAAAAAACAAATGCAAACCAAACTATAAAAAGACTCTTCCAATTATAAATAACAGAAATGTGAACATTAAGGCTCGCACATAAAAGGATTGGTTGATTTCCGCTTTTCCATCCGCGCATATCACCATTGTCTTTTTATAAGATATAACCTCTTTTTTGTTTTACTAAAATATTCTGCCCCATCGCTTAGCTTTCGTTACAGGGGTGATGGTGTAGCTACTAAATGATAATGACTGAAAGGAGCTCATTACTGTGCGTAAGAAAATTCTCTGTTTCACCTTATGTTTGATGGTGCTATGTTTCTCTAGTCATCCAAAGACTTATGGTGCAGAAACGAATAAAAATGAAGATAACCAAAAGCTAATGAGCTTATATAAAAAGGTAGAAACGCTCACGACTATTCCGTGGTATGTTTTTGCGGCAATCGACCAATATGAAAGAAATGTAAGGCACTCGCGAAGAGATATTCCAAAAGCACCGGGGTTAATTGAAATTTATATTAAACCTGAGGTATGGGCTGGACCACTCAATCCAAACCAAAAGGATACCGATCCGAGAACGATTGGCTTATTTGGCGGAATTGGTGTAGACGGAAATGGCGATAAAAAAGCTGAGCCTACTAATGATGAAGATGTACTCTACACAATTGCCAATTACCTGCAATCTTACGGTTCAGATCTTGATAACATCAAGATTGGGTTGTGGGAATATTACCATCGTGATAAAGCTGTAGGACTCATATTAGGGCATATGAAATTATTTCAAAAATACGGCCGTCTTGATTTAGAAGGACATGCTTTTCCAATTCCTCGCCAATATAATTTCACCTACCATAATACATGGGGGGATGCCCGCGGCTGGGGAGGAAGAAGAATTCATGAAGGGACAGATATTTTTGCGAATTACGGTGTCCCTGTTCGTTCAACCTGCTTTGGTGTTATAGAAATGAAGGGTTGGAATCGATACGGTGGGTGGAGAGTTGGAATCCGTGATATTGATAATACGTACCACTATTTCGCACATTTAAACGGCTTTGCTGATGGATTAAAGGTAGGACAGGTTGTTGAACCAGGTCAATTAATCGGCTCAGTTGGAAGCTCAGGCTACGGTCCACCCGGTACATCAGGAAAGTTCCCACCACATCTTCACTATGGACTATATAAGGACAACGGAAGAACAGAATGGTCCTTTGACCCATATCCACATTTAAAAGCATGGGAACGAGCAGAACGTAACAAGAAATAATCGTTAAAGACGCGCAGTATAAAGGGCTGACACAATCATGTCAGCCTTTAACGTTCAATTATATTTATTTACTCTGTTTCGCCTTAACTACTGCATTTACAATACTAGCAACTAAGCCTCCCCAGATTACGACAATACCAACTACCATCATTGTAATAGCAGATACACTCATCGTGATACCTCCTTATTTGCAGAAGCTGCTAGTGCATTATTCTTTTTTTTACTAATTGAGAATAGCACCCCAACAAAAATGGCACCTAACGCAACTGTCCATCCCCAATTAAATAAGAATTCACGAGGATAATCACCATATTCGCTAGTTAAATTCGTTTTTAAATTATCAAACATCATATATCCTAAAACGACTGGTGTAATAACTGATAAACAAATTCTCCACCAAGCACCAAGCTTAATATCTGATAAATCATCAGCATGCTTTTGAAGGTTTTTCAATTCTTTTGCAAACCAAGCAATCGCAACAACTTCAATGAATCCAGCTAAAGTAATTCCAAATGTGTTAATAAAGTAATCAACAGAATCTAAGAAGTAAAGTCCGCCTTTTGTTGCAAATAATAGAGATGCAACAAACGCTAGGCCTCCGCCATATGCAACTGCCTTTGTACGAGAAACATTGAATTTCTCTTGGATACCTGCTACATATGTTTCAATAATTGAGATTAACGAAGTCATACCAGCTAAAATTAATGAACCAAAGAATAAGAAGCCAAAAAGTCCGTTAAACGCCGGAAATTCATTAATAATTTGCGGGAAGACAACGAATGCAAGACCTACCCCTGAAGAAACAACTTCGGATACTGGAACACCTTGTTGTGTTGCCATAAAGCCTAAGGCACTAAATACACCAATGCCGGCAAGAACCTCAAACGCTGAGTTTCCAAACCCAGTAATAAACGCATTGTTAGTAAGATCTGATTTTTTCGGCAGATAACTAGAATAAGTAATCATAATTGCAAAACCAATTGATAAACTAAAGAAAATTTGTCCGTATGCTGCTACCCATACCTTTCCATCAAGGACTTTGCTCCAATCTGGTTTAAAAAATGCATCCAAGCCTTGTAAAGCTCCATCAAGCGTAATAGCACGAATAACGATAATTGTAAACATTACAACGAGCAATGGAATGAAGATTTTATTAGCTGCTTCAATTCCTTTTTTAACACCGGCAAACATAACGCCTAATGTAATAACCCAAACGATAATGATTGGAATTAAGACGCCTGGCACTAAGCCACCGAAATCTCCAGGAGTTTCAGCAAGCTTTAAGTAATCATTGTAAAGGAAGCCTTCTGGGTCATCCCCCCACGTTTGCTTAAATGAAAAAATAGAATACGATGATGCCCAAGCAACAATTGCTGGATAATAACAAGAAATAACGAATGCGATCGCTAGCTGCCACCAGCCAAGCCATTCCTTTCCTTTGCTAATTTTTGAAAATGTTACTGGTGATGATCCACGGTACTTATGACCTAAAGCAAATTCCATTACAAGCAACGGAATACCAGCAGTTAATAATGCAAACAAGTACGGTAGGAAGAACGCTCCTCCTCCATTTTCATATGCTGTTGCTGGAAAACGCCAAATATTTCCTAAGCCTACTGCAGAACCAACAGCTGCCATAATAAAGCCAGCCCTTGATCCCCACTGTGGACGATTATTCATTACAAATTTCCCCCTTCTCAAACTTGAACCAAATAACGGAACAATTTGAAATTACCTAATTTTCTGACTATTTAGTATAATCTATACATATTATAAATGGACATTATGCCTATGTCCACAAAAATTTGCGAAAAATATTATTTTAGTATGATTTATTCAGAAAATTTAAATAGTTCTGAAAGTAAATTACAATAATTTTCCTTTTAATATCTCTCCTTATAATCAAGGAAACAAAGCAATCCCACTCTAAAAAGTATTATTGAAAGCTAATACATTTTATCATTTTTTTCAGCATAAAGTTATTCTATAAAAAACAATATAACTGCGCAAGGTCCAAAGTTTAACAATTTTGATAATAAAAAAGAGCAATGAACAACATGCTCATTACTCCTCTAATCCAGGTATGTCTACATCCGGAAGATTTCCTTCAGAGCCACCACCGCCATGATATTGCGGAACATCTCCACGTTCTGAGAAATTTACGATCGGGATCGTATTCGTTGCTTTTATCACTTCAGTTGCGAATGGAATGACTACTTGAACACTTACCTCTACGTATAAGGATATTTCGTGTACACCACCATTAATACCATATTCCTTTGTCTCACTTTTTGTATCAACAAATACATCGCCAATTAAATAGTATTGAATTGGTATTTCTGGCCCTAAGGAACTTAGTAACGAGTTATTCGTAATTACTCCTAATGGAATGCCATACACAATTCCATCAGCTAACTCTGTACTTGAGGTTGGACTATGAAAATTATTCCGCTCAATTTGACTTAGCTTCTCCGTAATATTATCCTGAACTCTTTCTTTTGCTGCGAGAACTGCACGCTGGTTTAAGTTAACTGAAGTGACATTTCCATTACTATTTGTCGTAATATCAACAAGATTTTCTTGTTCGGCCTCTGTTAGCACTTCTTTTTCTACCGCATTATGTATGATAGTTGTTGCAACCTTATTTGCTTCAAACTTTGCTATCCTCATTAAAGTAGCTTCCACCTGAACATTAACAATCCAAAAGCTTACTGCCGTTAATATAATAAAAATAACTAACGTTAATAAGAGAACATAACGAAAAGGTAATGGCCCTCGACGGCGGCGCACACTTCTACCGCGAAATTTAGGCAAAATACATCCCCCCTTACAACATGTTTATGCTTGTAAGGGGGGATGTACGCATCTTTTTTTATGTGATTAATTTAACCTTTGTGAAAATGGACAAATTTATATCATTTTAAGCAATGCATCTTTTCCTGCCATTCCAACTACGATTCCGTACTTTTCAGCCTCATATGTTACTGATTCTAACGGTGCTTCAAGCAATTGCTCAATCGTTCTAACACCGACAGCTCTTCCAGCAATAATCCCTCGATCCTTTAGTTTTTCATTTAATAAACCGACGTCTAGAGCTCCACACATGATATACCCTTTTTCATTCGTTACCGCCATAAAATTTGTTTTTGGTAAAGCAATTGTAATCGCTGTAAACTGATTCCCGTCTATGACAATTGGCGTCATCGTTACCATATGCTCATACACTCCTTTCATTACTATATCTCTATGAGTGCATAAGTAATCCGTGTAGATAAAACGCCTATGAAATTAAGGTTTTTTTGCCAATTGCCATGCTAATAAATCTCTCAATAATTCTGGCATATAAAATATTTTTTCCTTCGCATGGCTTATTGCAGGATATAGTGGACCTAACGTAAACATATCCACGGTTGCCACTGCATATGTTTTTTCGGGATTGATCGGTTCTCCATGAACAAGCACTTCTGTAACATGCTGTTTCCCATCTTCTAAAGTATCAGTTTGGATATCAATTCCCTCGTAAACCATTCTTCCCATTACTTTCCCTCTAAATCCTAACCCTTTTAATTGAAGATGCTCCATTTTTTCCTCTCTAGCTTGAACAATAACCTCTTTCAGCACATCTCCCTTTAAATAAACCTTACATGGATTAATTGGGTGTGGACAAATTCGATGCAAGTCCTTCTTTGTTATCGGACCTTTCAATAAAGGCTCTAGTAACATTCCTGAATTAACCATAGCCACTTCACCATCACACCAATCTAATAATGCTTGGACTAAAAGTTGTGGGAAAGGGGACTCTCGAAACCAATCAAGCGGCAAATCTTTATCGATAACAGCAACAACTTCTGTTAAGGTTGATTCACTTTTTACCATTTCCTTATTCAGCCATGATGCAGTTTCTTCGCAATACTCGACTTCCTCTTCCATCGGATAGACTTCAGCCTCACGTTGTACAATCTCTTTTTTGTGTGGATTGATTGTAAATGAGATATGACCGATATATTGTCCGTATTTACCAGCACCAGCAAGTAATGTACCATTCATTTCCTTCCCTTTTTGTAAAACATGATGTGTATGACCACCGATAATAATATCAATTTCTGGAAATTCTTTTGCGATGATTTCGTCATCAGTAATACCTAAATGAGAGAGGAGAATGATCAGATCAGCCTGATCCTTTACTTGATTGACCGTTTCTAATAAGCTCTGAAATGGGTCTTTTATTTGCCAGCCAAGTAACTCATAAAACTTCTCATAAAAAACCGTCACACCTAGGACAGCTATGCTCATACCATTTTCCAGATTCATCATTTGATAAGGAACAACCCATGACGGCCGCTCCCCTAACTCAGTGTAAAGATTCGATAATACGATAGGAAATGTTGCATGATCATACAATGTATCTAAATCATCATGGGCAAACGTAATTCCTTCATTATTGCCTATTGTCGCTGCATCATAATGAAGACGATTTAATAATTCGACATTTGCCTTCCCATGAGTCGCCTCTGTTATTGGATGAAATCTATCAGCATGATCTCCGATATCAAAGAGAAGCATCGTTTCATTATTTTGCTTATGTATGTCTCTCTTCTTATTTAAGAAATGAGCAATTTTAGGCCAATTTTCAAAATGACTATGTAAATCATTCGTATGATATAGGTGAATGGTTTCTAGCATGTCTCTCTCCCCTTTTCCATAAAGCATTTATGAAAAACGATCAGATTGGATTCAATGTCCAAGCTTTTATACTTTTTTAATCTATGAGCTATGTTCAAGCATATTGGTAATTTAGTGGATAGGTTTAGTGCCAACGTAAAAGGATTCTCCATGGTTGGCTCACGCACTAAAAACCTCCCTCTTTAGCGAAATAACCGCAAAGAAAATAAACGTTTACGCTTAATAAGCCCTCTAATTATCATGTTAAGCCAGTCAATCCTTCATAAATTAGCTTTAATCCGACAATAATTAATACAATTCTTAATAGGGTGATAATTGTTTTACCCTTTAGCTTCGTATTGATAAGAGCACCAAATTTCCCTCCAAACCATGCACCTGGTACTAATATCGCCGCAAATAACCAATCAATATTTCCCAAAGCTATATGTGTAATCGAGCCTGTTGCAGAGGATAGGAAAATAATAAACATCGATGTCGCAACAGCTATATGTGGAGGAAACATAAATAATAAAACCATTGCAGGAACCATTAATGCTCCACCACCTATGCCAAATAGCCCGGATATAAATCCTACTACAAAAGCAATGACAATACCCAATATCGGTCGATAAGCATAAGTAAGCTCTTCTCCTTCCTCTCCCAAATAAGTCCGAACCACCTTTTTGCCTGGTCTTTCCTTTGCTTTTGGCAGTTTATCTCTCACCATTAAAATGATCGATATGAAGATCATAAACAAGCCAAACCATAATGAAAATGAGGATGTATTGAAAAACTTATTCACATAAGCTCCGATAATTCCACCTGGTCCACTTCCAATAAAGAAGATAAGACCACTTTTATAATCAACTTTTTTATACTTCATATAGGTCAACGTAGAGGAAAGACCAGTGAAAATAACAACTAATAATGATGTACCAACAGCAACCTGTGGTGATACATCATCAAATGCGGAAAAATAACTACCGAGTGTTAATAGCATCGGAACAACAATAATTCCTCCACCTAAACCAACAATACTACCAATCGTTCCTGCTATTAACCCAACGATTAATAAAATAATCCATTCCATTTTATAAGTTAACGCTCCTCTATATCACTAAACAGACTTAGTTGCTTCTCAGCAAGTCCGTCATAGGAGATGTCTAATAAATTCAGCATCATTTTGGCATTATCTGCTGCATCTCCACCTGAATTATTATTAAATAACATATAAATTGTTTCTGTTTGCTCCTGTAGCTTTTGAATATGTTGTTTCCATTCAAGTAACTCTTCCTCATTATAGCGATACAAATAACGCACATCACGCCAATTGTCACCAGAGGAAGGTTTATTCCATCCATGAACATTTCGTCCATGAAGACGAATTAACGTTTTCTTAGAATCAGTTGGATGAAGAACAGTCGGAATGGATCGTTCACCAGCCTGTGGCTCATCAACAATACTATGAATCCAGTTTTCAGCTTTCATAAACGCTAATGTTTTATCATAAAACTCCCCTGAAAACCAAGTTCGATTCCGAAACTCAAGCGCTACATCAAAATCACCCATTTGTTCTCTACACCATTTTAAATACGTAACATTTTCCTTCGTACAAGCAAACCATGGTGGAAACTGAAAGAGAACCATTGCTAATTTATTTGATGTTCGAATAGGTTTTATCGATTGAATAAATGCATGAAACATTTCCTGTTTATTTGCAAATGGGATATCCCCACGTAAATGCCCTGTCATGCCTTGATATGCTTTTACAACAAATTGAAACGTATCCGGCGTATCCCGCAGCCACTTCACAATATTGCGCTCAGGCTGAATCGCATAAAAGCTCGTATCAATTTCAACTGTAGGAAAATGTGCTGCATATTCTTTTAATTTATTCGTTGAACTCATTTTAAGCGGATAAAGAGAATCATGATCTCCCCACCCTGTTAATCCGATTTGTATTGATGTCACGTAAAAATCAACCTCATTATGTATAGATTGTTTCTATTCATACTATACCACGTTAACAGCAGTTAGAACATTGTTGCGCTTCCTTATGACCTATTGTCTGCAAGATTGAATCGTTCATCCATGATTTGTTGAAAGAATAAAATAGTCGAGGAAATAAGAAGTAATGTGGGATAAACTAAAATAAATGGGCTGACAAAAGAGATTGTCAGCCCATTTATTATTAACCGATAGAACCTTCCATTTCGAACTTGATTAGACGGTTCATTTCAACTGCATATTCCATTGGAAGCTCTTTTGTAAATGGCTCGATGAAGCCCATTACGATCATTTCAGTTGCTTCTTCTTCTGAAATACCGCGGCTCATAAGGTAGAATAATTGCTCTTCAGAAACCTTAGAAACCTTTGCTTCGTGCTCAAGAGAAATATTGTCGTTTAAAATCTCATTGTATGGAATTGTATCTGACGTTGATTGGTTATCCATAATGAGTGTATCACATTCAATATTTGATCTTGCACCATCTGCTTTACGTCCAAAATGAACGATACCGCGGTATGTTACTTTACCACCTTGTTTCGAAATTGATTTTGAAACAATGGTTGAAGATGTATTAGGAGCTAGGTGAATCATCTTAGCACCAGCATCTTGATGTTGACCTTTACCAGCAATGGCAATTGATAACGTCATACCACGTGCACCTTCACCTTTTAAGATGACAGCAGGGTATTTCATTGTTAATTTTGAACCAATGTTTCCATCAATCCATTCCATTGTTGCGTTTGCTTCACAAACAGCACGCTTTGTCACTAGATTGAATACATTGTTTGCCCAGTTTTGAATCGTTGTATAACGGCAATAGCCGCCATCCTTAACGATAATTTCAACTACCGCACTGTGTAATGAATTCGTTGTATAAACAGGAGCTGTACAACCTTCAACATAGTGAACATGTGCGCCTTCGTCAACAATGATTAATGTACGCTCAAATTGTCCCATATTTTCTGAGTTAATCCGGAAGTACGCTTGTAATGGTGTATCAACCTTTACACCTTTTGGTACGTAGATAAATGAGCCACCAGACCATACAGCAGAGTTTAATGCTGCAAATTTATTATCAGTCGGTGGGATAACTTTTCCAAAATGCTCACGGAAAATATCCTCATTTTCTTTTAATGCTGTATCCGTATCCTTGAAAACAATTCCAAGCTCTTCAAGGTCTTCCTTCATATTATGGTATACAACCTCTGATTCATATTGCGCAGATACACCTGCTAAATATTTTTGTTCAGCCTCTGGAATTCCTAATTTATCAAATGTAGCTTTAATTTCCTCAGGAACTTCATCCCATGAACGCTCAGATTTTTCCGATGGTTTTACGTAGTACGTAATTTCATCGAAGTTTAATGATGCTAAATCTCCACCCCATTGAGGCATTGGCATCTTATAAAAATTATCTAAAGATTTTAAACGGAAATCTAGCATCCATTGTGGTTCAGATTTCATACGAGAAATTTCTTCAACGATTTCTTTCGTTAATCCTCGTTCAGAACGGAAGATGGAGACATCCTTATCAGCAAATCCATATTTGTAATCGCCGATTTCTGGTGCTTTTTTAGCCATCTACATTCACTCCTATCTAGTTAGAATTAAGGACAATCCCTTATTTATTCGTCTTTGCTTTTAACGCCCTTTTCCATAGCCTTCCAAGCTAAAGTGGCACATTTAATGCGAGCCGGAAATTTCGTAACACCTTGCAATGCTTCAATGTCACCTAAATCAATATCACCTTCATACTCTTTACCTAACATCATGTCAGAAAAGATTTCTGAAAGCTTTAACGCTTGCTCTAACGTTTTTCCTTTAATTGCTTGAGTCATCATTGATGCCGATGACATTGAAATGGAGCAGCCTTCACCTTCAAACTTTGCATCCTTGACAACATCACCATCAAGGTCAAGGGTTAAGCGTATCCGGTCTCCACAAGTCGGATTATTCATATCAATTGTAAGACTATCATCAAGAACACCTTTATTACGTGGGTTCTTGTAATGATCCATAATGACCTGACGGTAGAGGGTGTCAAGATTAATTTGATTAGACATTACCGAAGTACTCCTTTGTTTTAATTATCCCTGCAACTAATTTATCAACTTCATCCTCAGTATTATACAAGTAAAAGCTCGCTCTTGCTGTAGCCGATACCTTTAACCATTTCATTAGAGGCTGTGCACAATGATGTCCCGCACGGACTGCAATCCCTTCAGCATCCAATACAGTTGCTACATCATGTGGATGAACATCCTCTATATTAAAAGTAACTAAACCAGCACGATGCTTTGGTCCATAAATCGTTAGTCCATCAACTTTACTAAGTTGCTCTAAAGCATATTGTGCAAGCTTATGCTCATGTGCTTCAATGTTTTCCAAACCAATTTGCTCGAGAAAATCAATTGCAGCTGCTAAGCCGATGGCACCAGCGATGATCGGAGTTCCTGCTTCAAACTTCCAAGGTAGCTCTTTCCAAGAGGATTCTTGCAGCCCAACAAAGTCAATCATCTCGCCACCAAACTCAATTGGTTCCATCTTTTCAAGCAATTCCTTTTTACCATACAATACACCGATACCAGTTGGCGCACACATTTTATGCCCTGAAAAGGCAAAGAAATCACAGTCTAAATCTTGAACATCAATTTTCATATGTGGTGTGCTTTGCGCACCGTCTACAACCATGATTGCCCCATGCTTATGAGCTATTTTAGCAATTTCTTTTACAGGGTTGATCGTACCGAGTACATTTGAAACGTGCATAACAGAAACGATTTTAGTATTAGCGGTAACCGTTGCTTCGACATCACTTAATTCAATTGTACCGTCTTCCTGTAAAGGGATATATTTTAACGTCGCTCCAGTTACTTTTGCAACCTGTTGCCAAGGAATCACATTCGCATGATGCTCCATGTAGGTGATGACAATTTCATCACCAGCTTTAACATTCGTTAATCCATAGCTTTGGGCAACAATATTTAATCCAGTTGTTGCCCCACGAGTAAAGATAATTTCCTGTGTTGATTTAGCACCAATGAACTTTCTTACCTTTTCACGAGCACCTTCATATCCATCTGTTGCTCTCGTTCCTAATGTATGCACTCCGCGGTGAACATTAGAATTATATTCTCGATAATAGGTAGAAACAGCTTCAATGACAGCTTGTGGCTTTTGAGAGGTTGCTGCACTATCTAAGTAAACAAGGTCTTTCCCATTTACTTGTTGGTCCAAAATCGGAAAATGTGAACGAATATCACGGATATCCATTATTGAACTTTCCTTTCGATAACCTCAACCAACTGCTTTTTCACACCTTCGATTGGTAGTTCATTAACAACCGGTGCTAAGAAGCCATGAATAACAAGTCGCTCTGCCTCAGATTTCGGAATACCACGACTCATTAAATAATAAAGCTGAATTGGGTCAACACGACCAACTGAAGCAGCATGTCCCGCTGTTACATCATCTTCATCAATTAAAAGAATAGGGTTAGCATCTCCACGTGCTTTTTCACTTAACATTAGCACACGAGATTCCTGCTCAGCATTTGATTTTGTTGCACCATGCTCGATTTTTCCAATTCCATTAAAAATAGATGATGCGCTATCCTTCATAACACCGTGTTTTAAAATATATCCTTCTGAGTGTTTTCCGAAATGGACAACCTTTGTAGTAAAGTTTTGCTTTTGCTCTCCACGACCAACGACAACTGATTTTGTATCACCGAAAGAACCGTCACCAATTAAGTTTGTTACATTTTCAGAAATCGTATCACCGTCATTCATTAATCCTAATGCCCATTCGATTCGAGCATCTCGTCCAGCAACACCACGGCGGTTTACATAAGTTGTAATGCCTTTTGCAAGTGTATCAACTGCTCCATACGTAATTCGGGCATTTGTATTAGCAAAAACCTCAGAAATAATATTAAATACTCCAGTTTCTGTTTCAACTGTTGAAATATAGTTTTCAACATATATGACAGAGCTGTTATCTTCAGCCACTACAATTACATGGTTAAATAATGTTGTTTCTGGATTATCGTGGACAAATACTGAATGAATTGGTTCAGAAACTTCCACATTTTTAGGAACATACACAAATACTCCACCATTAAATAACGCTGCATGTAAAGCAGTTAAACGGTGCTCGTCAACCTTGACACCGTCTGTCATGAAGTATTTTTGTACTAAATCAGAGTGTTCACGTGCTGCAGTATGAATATCAGTTAAAATAACACCTTTGTCTTTTAATTCATCTGATAAAACAGTATAAGCAGCAGTGTTATTTATTTGAACATATAAATTATTTGTAGCAGATTCAATATCAATCAATGCTTTTACATCTTCATGTAATTCATTTAATGATTGAATTTTGTTGCTTGTTACTGTATGTTGGCTGAAATTTGTAAAATTCCATTTATCGATTTTTGTTTTATCCGGTCTTGGCATCGGAAGATCTTCTGCTTTTGCAAGAGCATCTAAGCGTAGATTTTTGAGCCAATCCGGTTCACTAAGCTGTGCTGAAAAGCTAGTGATATAATCCTGATTGAAAGTTTTCGTTTCCATCTATCTCTACTCCCCTTTACGCTTAAGCTTCTTGTTCAACAGTTTCGTCTTCAATACCTAATTCTTGTTTAATCCAGTCATATCCTTCTGCTTCTAAACGTTGAGCTAGCTCAGCTCCACCTGATTTCACAACACGACCTTGCATCATTACGTGAACTTTATCAGGTGTAATGTAATTTAATAAACGTTGATAGTGAGTAATCATTAAGCAACCAAAATCCTCACTTCTCATTTTGTTAATACCTTTTGCAACAATTTTTAACGCATCGATATCTAGACCTGAGTCAATCTCATCAAGAATTGCAATTTTTGGTTCAATCATCATTAATTGAAGAATTTCATTACGCTTTTTCTCTCCGCCAGAGAAACCTTCGTTTAAATAACGTTGTGCCATATCTGGATCCATTTCTAGCTCTTCCATGTTTGAATCCATTTTACGAATGAATTTCATTAATGAAATTTCATCGCCTTCTTCACGGCGAGAGTTAATTGCTGAGCGTAAGAATTCTGCATTCGTTACCCCGCTAATTTCACTTGGGTATTGCATTGCTAAAAATAGACCTGCACGTGCACGCTCGTCTACTTCCATTTCAAGAACATCTTCACCATCTAATGTAATGCTTCCTTTAGTCACCTCATATTTAGGGTGTCCCATAATTGCAGATGATAAAGTTGATTTTCCTGTTCCGTTAGGTCCCATAATTGCATGGAACTCTCCGCCTTTTATTTCAAGATTTACACCCTTCAAAATTTCTTTCCCATCAATTTCTACGTGTAAATCCTTTATGATTAATGTAGAACCTGCCATAATGTTACCTCCATAATATATAAAATTTACTATTCTCACTTTATTCTCATTCTAATATTATAACAAATGAAAAGTGAACACAACCTTTAAGGATTATGGTCGATTTATGTCGGGATATGCCCACTTTTCTCTTGATTATGTGAGAAGTGATTAAGCAGTAGCAGTAGGTTACCTTTTCTAAATTTTTTTGTAAAGCTATTTTTTCATTTTTTTCACACTCTAAATAGTTTTCACTTCCATAAAAAAAACATTCTCTCACATTGAAATAAAAGAATGTCATTAAAAATAAAGAAAAAAGATGTCTTAAAAGGATAAGACATCAAATAATTAAGGTTTATTTTTTCATTTTTCTTTCCACTTCGGCATATATTAATTGACTCTTACGATAGTCCTCTTCACGATTTTTTTCAACGCTTATTCTTTTTTCATGGTGTAATGCGTATTCTGCATATCCCATTCCATGTGAATGATGCATCGCTTTTTCCATATCAGCTGTGTAATGGAGGTCTAGCTGATTTGAGTGAATAACAATCAATCCCTTCGTTTGCTTTCTCATTTAAAAGCTTATCAGGAATAAAAAGATAACTCAAAGACTGTAAGATTTCATTACATTTATTCACATATAATATTGAAGCATTTCGTTAGATTCTCATGCAGTTTTTAAAGAATTCCGACAATATACTCTGAAATGCTCCTGTTATAGGGAAGATTTTAAATAAGAAAAGCTATGCAAAAGATTTGCTAAAAACAGGCTTACTTTTTAGATAAAATAAAAACCTGGACCAAGGTTGTTGTTAACCACATGATCCAGGTTTTATATTTGAAAATTAGTCCTTAGCTAAATTTTCGTATTTAGTCCTTTACATACTTTCGTTTTATTCAGTTACAGGAATAACTGAGTCTTTGTATTCTGACTTAATAAAGTCTTGAATTTCTTTAGATTTTAAAACTTCAACAAGCTTTTTAATGTTTTCATTATTTTCATCTTCTTTACGAACAACAATTAAGTTCGCTGGTACAACGTCACTACCTTCAAAGGCAATACCTTCTTCAAGATTTACGTCACCTTCAAGAGCATAGTTAGCATTGATAACGACAGCGTCACCTTCACCATTTTCAAATGAAGTTGCTAAAAGCTTTGCCTCAATACGTGTTGAAAAATCTAGATTTTTAGGATTTTCAACGATGTCCTCAACTCTTGCATTTTCACCAACGCCTTCTTTAAGCTTAATTAAACCAGCTTTTTCAAAGATAGGCAGAATTCGACCTTGGTCACTATCAGATGTACTAATAATAATTTCAGCACCTTCAGGAAGCTCTTCTAATGACTTGTATTTCTTAGAATAAATACCGATTGGTTCTTTATGAATTTCCCCAACACTTACAAAATCATAGCCCTTTTCTTCCATTTCTAAAGCCAAGTATCCAGGTGTTTGGAAGTAGTTTGCATCAAGCTCACCAGCTTCTAACGTTTTATTCGGTAATATATAATCTTGGAAAACTTTCACTTCAAGCTCAATACCTTCATCAGCTAAAATCGGTTTTGCTTTTTCTAGAATTTGCGCATGTGGAACAGCAGATGCACCGACAACTAGTTTGTTGGATTCTTCTTTGGAAGCTCCTTTTTCCCCATTACCGCAGGCAGCTAATACGACTAATAATAATGCTGTTAATAGAAGAGATAATTTCTTTTTCATTATTGTTTCCTCCTAAAATGTTTTTTTCTATCGTTTATCAATTATCTTAGTGAATACATCACCAATTATTTGAATGATAAATACAATGATTAAAATCAGAACAGTAGCAACAAAGGTTAATAACGTATTATTTCCTTGGAATCCTTCAAGATAAGCAAAATTCCCTAGTCCTCCTGCACCGATGACTCCTGCCATTGCGGTATAGCTAACTAACGCAATCGCTGTTACGGTTATACCCGAAATTAAGGCTGGAAGAGCTTCGGGTATTAACACCTTAAAGATAATTTCAAAATTAGATGCACCCATTGAATGAGAGGCTTCAATGACCCCTTTATCAATTTCTCTTAGAGCAATTTCTACCATTCTCGCATAGAATGGAGCAGAACCTATGATAAGTGCAGGCAATGCAGCATTCGCACCTAACATTGAGCCTACGAGTGCTTTTGTGAAAGGAATTAGTAGGACAATTAAAATAATAAATGGGATGGATCGGAATATATTAACGAATGTCGCAATAATTAAGTTAATAAAACGGTTTTCCCACATGTTACCTTTACCAGTTAAAAATAAGAGCAAGCCTAATATAAGACCTAACACAAACGTTATGAAAACAGAGATAACCGTCATGTAAAGTGTTTCGATCGTTGCAGCTAGTAAATCTTCCCACTTAAGTAATTCCAACCATTCATTCATTTTCAACCACCTCCACTCCTATTTTGTTTTCCTTAATGAAGGCTATTGCTTGATTGATAATCGCTTCTTCCCCTTGTAATTGAACGAATAATGTTCCATATGCGCCATTTTGTGTTTGTGAAATCTTCCCTTGTAAAATATTCACATTTATATCAAATTGACGGACAAGATTCGTAATAAGTGGCTGTTCTGTTGAATCCCCAATAAAAGATAGCTTAATCACTTTTCCATCTGGATAATGTTCTAATAATTGCTCAATAGTTTCCTCTGGTTCATTATCCTGGTTAAGGAACCTTTTTGTAATCGGCTGCTGCGGATTTTTAAATAGCTCGAGAACCTCTCCTTGCTCAACGATGCTACCAGCTTCAATGACAGCAACTCTATTACAAATCTTTCTTATAACATGCATTTCATGTGTAATTAAGACGATCGTCAGCCCAAGTCGTTTATTGATATCAACGAGTAAATCTAAAATAGAATCCGTTGTTTGTGGGTCTAATGCTGACGTAGCCTCATCACATAGTAATACCTTAGGATTGTTCGCTAGCGCTCTTGCAATCCCCACTCTTTGTTTTTGTCCACCACTTAGCTGAGATGGATAAGAGTCTTCACGACCTTCAAGACCAACAAGCTTAATTAATTCGTCAACACGTCTTTTTCTTTCTAGCTTTTTCACTCCAGCAATTTCTAAAGGAAATGAGATGTTTTCACGGACTGTTCTCGACCATAGTAAATTGAAGTGTTGAAAAATCATACTAATTTCTAAACGCGCTTTTCGAAGTTCTGCTCCACGGATTGAATCGATTCTCTTTCCAGCAACGGTTATATTTCCACTCGTTGGCTTCTCTAATCCATTCAATAATCGGATCAATGAACTTTTTCCAGCGCCACTATAACCGATGACACCAAAAATTTCGCCCTTTTCAATCTCTAAATTGACATTATTTACGGCCTTAACTTCACCAGATTTTGTATGATAAACCTTATTTACGTTTTCTAAAGTAATCAAGTTGTTCACCTTCTTCCAAACTTTTTCTTCCCCTGCAATATTTGATAAATCCTTATTATAGTATCCAAATAAAGCAAAAAGCCTTTCTGCATGGGAACAGAAAGGCACAGTAAATTGTCCTTTCTCCCATCTTTCAAAGCAAAAAGCTTTGCGTGAATTGGCACCATTTCAGTAAAAACTGACGGTTGCCGGGCTTCATAGGGCACTTCCCTCCACCTCTCTTGATAAGAGAACAAAATTATATTGTAAAAAATCAATTTTTCAATTACGAATAGTATGTTTGTGATTCTAACAATATTTTTTCTTTATGTCAATTGATTTTTTCTTTAACTTCAGCAAAAAAGAATGATTCAACACGTTGCCAATAATCAGCAATTTATTGTGAATCATCCTTTTATCATAAAGATTATTTACTTTTTAACCCTGTCGCTTGATAAATCGCTTGCTCCAGGTCATCGATAATATCTTCAATATGCTCTATTCCAACAGATAATCGAATTAAGTCCTCTGTCACACCAGAGCTTTTTAAATCTTCTGCACCTAATTGCTGATGAGTTGTACTCGCAGGATGGATGATTAAGCTTTTGGCATCTCCGACATTTGCAACATGTGACCATAGCTCTACATTATTAATCACCTTCGCCCCTGCCTCACGTCCACCTTTAATACCAAACACAATAACTGAGCCAGCTCCATTTGGTAAATATTTTTCTGCTAAAGCTTTTGCAGGGTGATCGTCTAATTCCGGATATAATACCCATTCAACCGCAGGGTGTTGCTGTAAATATTTCACCATTTTTCTAGTATTCGCAATATGCTCCTTCATTCGAACATGCAATGTTTCTAAACCTAGACTAAATTGAAATGAATTATAAGGACTGATTGCTGGACCTAAATCTCTTAGTAGTTGAACCCTTGCTTTAATAATAAATGCTTGTTCACCTAAAGCTTCAGCATATACTAAATCATGATAGCTTGGGTCTGGTGTTGTAAAACCAGGGAATTTAGGGCTATTCCAGTCAAATTTCCCTCCGTCAACAATAACTCCACCAAGTGTCGTCCCATTTCCTAACAACCACTTTGTTGCGGAATGAACAACGATATCAGCTCCATGCTCTATCGGTCTACATAAAAATGGTGTTGCAAACGTATTATCAACGATTAGCGGAATTCCTGCTTCATGCGCAATATTAGCAACTGCCTCAATATCTAAAATATCTAAGCTAGGATTTCCTATTGTCTCTGCGAAAATCGCCTTCGTTTTATCTGTAATTGCTACCCGGAAATTTTCCGGATTTTTCGGATCTACAAAATTCGTTTTAATCCCATACTTAGGCAATGTATTTGCGAATAAATTATATGTACCACCATATAATGTCGAAGCTGATACGATCTCATCTCCTGCACCTGCAATGTTTAAAATCGAAAGAGTAATTGCCGCCATACCACTTGAAACTGCTAAGCTGCCAATCCCTCCTTCTAATTCGGCAATTCTTTCTTCAAAAACAGTTGATGTAGGATTATGGATTCTTGTATAAATATACCCTTGTTCTTTTAAACCAAAAAGATTTGCAGCATGCTCTGTATCATTGAATACATATGCATTTGATTGATAAATTGGTACTGACCTTGCACCAGTTGTTGCATCCTTTTTTAAACCACCGTGTATCGTCACTGTTTCCGGACGATATTTTTTCTCTGTCATAAATCGTTCCTCCCCTTAGAAACTTTAAATAGTAGTCAGCTTATTAGCCTAATGTTAGAATAATCGCAATATTCGATTGATTTCGGCTATTTTAATAGTAAACGATTTCAGATGCAATATTCAATAGAAACAGTTCAACTTAATTTAATGATCGCCTCTAATCTTAGGTAGTCACGGTAGGAACCTTTCATTTGAATTTTCCCAAAGGAGATCGATTGTTTAAGGCTTACGGCATTTAGAAGAACTTCCTCAATATCGTTTATTCTTCCTTCTAAGACGAAATGAACATTTCCAATCGGTTCATAAACCTTCCTTGCTCCATTTGAAGAAAGCTCTATATAAAAACTTGTTTGTTGTACAGGCTTTATTTCAATTAGCAACGTTTTTTTCAATAAAATCGCTATTAATGATTTTGCTTTATTCACATTTGCAATAAATGTATTTGCACACATAAAAAAACCTCCCAATGCTCAATTAAGTTAATGTATAACTTCATTGAAATTTGGAAGATTCCTTTAAAAATAAGTCGACAGTTTCTGTCTGTTTTTTCATCATTTGTTGCTTTCTAAATATTTCCCGAGAAATATGTCAATATTCCGTTTGGACAAACCTAAAAATCGCTATATTTTGTAGCATTCACACGAAAGCCTTTAATGTTTCGTATAAAAATCCGACAGACTGAAATGCATATATCTTATCTTTAACTTCCCCATCTCTTATAACGAGCAAGCATGGAACACTTTCAATCTCAAGCTCCACAGCTTCATTCGGGTAGAAATTTAAGTTTACCGATTGAATCTGAAGAGTTGGTAAAAGTTCTTCGACAACCTGAATCATACGCTTTGCGAGCTGACAGGTTCCACACATTGGAGTATATAAATATAACAACATAAGTCCTTCATTTTGGATGTTAAGCTGTTTCTCTTTCCATTCAATCATATCAAAAACTAATTACCTTTCTATAAATATTTTGCATTCACATCTATATTAGCACTTAGTAATACGGAAGCAACATGATGGTCAGGTGCTGTTGCAACCTCTCGATATGCTCTATCAATATAAATATGTGATGCCTCTGGAAGCTCGCGTTTAAATTGTTTTCGCAAGCGATCTCCCGCGTCATCTGCATCAACTAAAATATAAACATCCTTTAAAAATAGCCTATCAATTAATTCATCTAATTTCGCCATACTAATTGTGCCATTTGTACAAATAATTTCAACTGGCTCATTTATAACATTCAATACTTTCTTTTTGTCAGATTTCCCTTCTACAATCAATACCTTTTCAACCTCAACTAATGACATAAACATCACCTGTTTTTTATAGTAAAGTTCTTTCTATAAACTATTCGATATGTTGAGGTTGTTTCCTTTATTTTTTGTTATTTCCTTATGGGGACTGTCCCCATTTTAAAAATAACAAGAAGAAACGACCCATTGTTTATAAAACAAGGGCCAGACCCCTTTATTTGGGGTCAGACCCTATTCATGTTAGTTTAGCACCAGCCGTTTTCATCATCACAATCGACATATTTTTCGTCCCTTTTTGATGGAACATCAGCATACTGATAAAAACGGCTATTTTGAAATTCGTATCCTTGTTTAAGGTTATATTGATTTTCTGACACCATTTGACCAATCTTCTCAGATTCTAGATAAAGATTTAATTGCCCATCGGTAAATTTTCCGACGACACGATCTGTAATATCCAAACGCTGCTTCTCAAAAGACATATGGACACCCTCCTTTACCTATTTGTAGGGTGTCCATAAATAGATGACATCATGCGATTAGTCTTGATTTGTCATTTTTTCATATTGCTCAGCAGTCATTAAATTGTCAACATCTGCTATGTTACTTGGCTCTATAACAACCATCCAAGCTTTTTCATATGGAGATTCATTAACAAATTCTGGATTATCATCCAACTCTTCATTTATTTCGACAACCTTACCACTAATTGGTGCATATAGCTCTGAAACCGTTTTGACAGACTCTACACTTCCAAATGGCTCGTTCGCTTTAATCTCAGCACCAATCTCTGGTAATTCAACGAATACGATATCACCAAGTTCTGATTGAGCAAATTCAGTAATCCCAATACGGACTTTGTCCCCTTCTACCTTTACCCACTCATGTTCCTCAGAATAACGAAGTTCCTTCGGTGTACTCATGTTTATAACCTCCTACAATAAATTTTTTTCATTTACTGCAAATTACGATTTATACTCGTTGTACAAAATCGTAGTACAGTATACAAGAACAATTACTTTGCTGCCCATGTTTGCTCATATTGTTCTTCTTTAAAGCCAATCGTGACATCATCTTCACTTACAGCAATAGGTCTCTTCAATAACATTCCATTTGAGGCCAATACTTCTATCATTTCTACCTCTGACATTGAAGCTAATTTGTCCTTTAATCCAAGCTCGCGATATTTTTGTCCACTTGTATTAAAAAACTTTTTAATTTCTAATCCACTCTTCTTTATAAAGGATGCAACTTCTTCCTTCGTTGGTGGATTTTCAACAATATGTATTTCGTTAAATTCTATATTATGTTCTTCTAACCATTTCTTTGCCTTTCGACACGTACTGCATTTAGGATACCAATAAAAGTTTAATGACATACGTTCACCACCTATTCCTTCACTATATGTCTAATATTTTATCATATCTTATTTCACAAAACGAATGAGAAGTAATACAGATGTTTCTTTATAATAGCTAACCTTTACTATTATTATTGTAACTTTGTTTGATAAGGTAAATTTTTAATGAATTTTTGATGAATTGTTGGTAATATATAAGTACAAATATGAATGAGTAAATATTGTAACAGGGCTGGTGACTTAATGATTAAGGAAACTCGAATTAATAAGATTGAAGAGTATATAAAAGAAAATAAATCAGTATCCTTGGATGAATTAATGGAGGTATTTAGCGTTTCGAAAAACACAATCCGCCGAGATGTTCAGGAGCTGGTTGAAAGAGGTGATTTTAAAAAGGTCTATGGGGGTGTTGCGGTAAATGATGATAGATCAGCAAAATTAGAATCCTTCCAAGATAGACAAGTCCGCAACAAAAAAGAGAAGGAACTGATAGCAAAAGTAGCGGCTCAATTTATAGATGATGGGGATATTATTTTTGTTGACTCGGGAACGACAACAATTGAGCTTATTGAATTTATTAAAAATAAAAGCGTAACGATCTTAACGAATAGCTTGAATTTTATCGTACATGCCATACCATATGAAAATTTAAATGTTATTTCAACAGGTGGGATTCTTGAAAGAAAAACAAATTCCTTTGGGAGCATTAAATATATTGATTTGCTAAATGCATATAATATAAAGAAGGCATTTATGGCTTCTACAGGAATCTCATTAACAAATGGAGTAACAAATGCATCCCCATTTGAAAGCGAGCTCAAAACTGCTGTTGTGAATAGAAGCTTGGAAACATATTTGTTAATTGATCATGACAAATTTGATAAATATGGGCTTATGACTTACTGTACTTTGGATAAAATTAATTTTCTTATTACAGATGCAAAGCCGGAGCAAATTTACTTAGATTATCTTAGAAATCATAACATTAAGCTTATTATCCCAGATTAATTTTTTATCCATATTAAAGGGCGAATGTCATTTTAGACATTCGCCTAAAGCTTTATAACAAAAATTCCTTCTTTATTCCTCATGCTCTAACACAAATAGGGAAGGCAGCATAAACTGCTCTTCCCAATTAGTTAACTTTGTTTGTTATAGTCGAAGTCCTTCTTTTATCGATTTCAAAGTTATTTCATTTGACCACTCAGGTTTATCTGGATAAGCGAAAACAGCATTAGTGACAATTCCATCAAACTTGATTTCTCTTAGCTTGCTATACAAAGCATCAAAATTGATTTCACCTTCACCAGGATTTAAATGTTGGTGGATCGTTACATTAGCTCCTGGTGGATTAACGATATAACGCAATCCAAATGCAGCTTTATGATTCATCGTATCAGCAATTAAAACATGTGCTAGCAAATCACCTGCTTCATCTATATGCTTTGCTACATCACCAATCCCATCATCATAGAAAAAGGCATGTGGTACGGAATAGACGAGCTTAATCCAATCTTTGTCAAGCGCACGAATCATCCTAATTGCTTCGATATTCAATTCAATAAAATCATTTGGATGTGATTGAATATTTAGCTTAATCCCTTCCTTTTCAAAAACCGGCAAAAGCTCATCCATTGATTTTAAGAAGGCAGCTTCACTTTCGACTGGACGGCTTTTGTCTCCACTGAACTCAGTATTCATTAAGTCTACTTCTAACTCAGAAGTAATTTCAATACAGCGTTTCCAATTTTTCACGGCTGCTTGGCGTTCGGTTTCATCTGGCGAGGACCATTGCTGAACAGGGAGCACTGAAGAAATCTTAACACCAGCATCTGCACAATATCTTTTTAAATCTTTGATAAGCTGTTTATCAACTTTAGGATATTCATAAAACCAAATAAAATCTTTTCGTGGTGATAATTCTACCCATTCATATCCTAATCGAGCAACTGCATCAATCGTATCTTTTAAATTCGTATTATCACGATAATGTGATGGATCGTACGCTAATCGCATTAGATTTTCACTTCCTTCTTAATAAATATAGTTTCATATATTCTTATAAACAAAATGTAATGTGTTGATTAACTTTTGGTGATATGTATACCTCAATCATAATATCAAAAACGCTTACAGTCAATATTTTCTGAAAAATCTAATTAGAAAAGTAGTTTAATAGATTTTAAATATTATTAATACGAGCTAAACAATAGAATGACCAAGAAGAATATAAAGGAAAACTCTTTTTGAGTTACCCATACTTTTAGTATTTATCGGCTTATTCCAACTGATCCAATCTCAAAATATTTTGAAACGACATTAAGGGTTGTTTCTTTTGCTTTTTTAATCGTTTCTTCAGCTTCTAATTGATAATATTCAGGACGGAATAATTCGATTGATACAACATCTGAAAAGCCTATTTCTTTCAATGTTGATAATATGCCATCTAAATCGATAGCACCTTGCCCTGGCCATAAACGATCCTCATCTGTTAAAAAACCGATAGGGAAATCTTCCGTATCATCAATATGCAAAATAAAGATTTTCGAGGAATCTGCCTTTTTTAAATCCTCTATATTTGAACCCATTGCATGGAAATGGAAGCAATCAAGAACAAGACCTACGTTATCGCGATTTACCGCTTCTACGATGTCATATGCTTGAGCGAATGTATTAACTGTACATTTTGGGTGTCCGACAAATTCTAAAGCAATTTTAATTCCATACGGCTCTGCTAAGCTTGATAATTCAGTAAGAACCTCTAGACAACTGGTTTTTATATCCTCTTTAAGAATTTTCTCTTCGGTAACTAGTGGAACCGCAACTATATATTTAATACCTATTTTCTTACCTAATTCCAACATCTCAGTAAATTGTGAAATAATTTCCTTATATCCCTCTTCATCGCGATTATTAAAAAATACAAGGGCATTAAGCGCTAATGGCTTTATGTGATGGGTTTGAAAGTAAGTTACTAGCTCTTCAATAGAATGCTCCTCTAAATATTCAGGTAATTTATCCATTGAGCGAATTTCAATAAAATCGTATCCATGTTTTTCGCAATATTCTAGGTCTTTTATAAGGTTGGAATTTTCTAAAGTAGTCGCTTGATTAAAGCATAATTTCATCTCAATCATCCCCAATTCCATTTTTTCTCAAAACTAATTTCCGTTTTTTAAACCTCATTTATCAGATGATTTGAAGTCCTTTTTCACTATAAAATGCCGGTCTTTCCTGTAGGTGAATGAGCTCTTCTTCACCTGTTTGCTGAGCTTTTACACATGCATCTGACGTTACCGCTGCAATGTAACCATCCCAAGAGGTTGGTCCATTTGGTTTCCCATCCTTTGTAATGGAATCAATAAAGTCTTGAATTTCCACATTATACGCATCCATAAACCGATATTTCCAATCGTTTAAAATCGTTGAGCTTAATTTTTGATTTTTCCGTAGAACGACACTTTGAAATTCAGGTAGCTTCACAATCCCTTCATCCCCAATTACTTCACATTGAATATCATAACCGTACTGACAATTAACAAATACTTCTACACTTATAACAATTCCACGGTTTGTTGTTATTGTAAACAATTGAGGGTCCTGAAGATTTGCATGTGAATATTTTGTTTTCCTTGGAAAATGAACCTGAACTGATTTATAGTCATCATCAATTAACCAATGTAGTACATCAATTTCATGAATTAATGTATCTGTTACTGCCATATCTGTCGTATAGCTCTCACCAACTTGTGGATTACGGTGTGCGGCACGAATCATTAATGGCTCACCAATTTCATTGCCTTCAATTGCTTGCTTTAATTGTATATAGCCGCTATCATAACGACGCATGAAACCAACCTGAACAAGCTTCCTCCCTTGCTTCATTTCAGCTTCTACAATTCTGAGGCACCCTGCTGCCGTAGTTGCTAATGGTTTTTCACAAAATACATATTTCCCGGCTTCTACTGCTGCGACAACCGTTTCTTCATGTGCAGGTCCCCAACTTGAGACAAGCACAACATCGACATTTGGGTCTGCGATAAGCGCTTTATCATCAGGATAAATAACTGCATCTAATTGATAAGCTTCAACTGCTTGCTTTGCAGATTCCTGATTAACATCTGTTACTGCAATAACTTTACCGCCTGATAATTTATTTGTAATTCTATTAATATGCTCTTTCCCAATTGCTCCTGTCCCGACAACTCCAAAACGTAATGTCATCTTAAGTTCCTCCAATTCTATTAATAAGTTAAATTTCAAATGTTTGTAATCACCTAATATATAAAGCGCTT
The DNA here is from genome assembly GCF_052044855.1 of Metabacillus sp. 22489. NCBI lineage: Bacteria > Bacillati > Bacillota > Bacilli > Caryophanales > Bacillaceae > Metabacillus > Metabacillus sp. 22489. The sequence continues at coordinate 126,265 of NZ_JBQENT010000005.1, read as the reverse complement.
ACTATTATAAGTTAGGATTTTCCACCTGTTCATTAACAGCTGGTTTAAGCTTATTCGATTTGTAAGTTCTAAAGTATTGTTCGAGCTGTTCAAGCGATTTTCCTTTTGTCTCTGGTAAACATTTAAATACAAAAGTAATAGCACCAATACCAAATACTGCAAAAATAAAGAATGTTGTGGAAAGACCAACTGCATTAAGTAGGATAGGAAATGAAAACCCCACGAGAAAGTTTGTAATCCAAAGACAGAAAACCGTAACTCCCATTCCTATCCCTCTTAACCTTAATGGGAAAATTTCAGATAACATTAGCCATGTAACAGGTGAGATTGCTCCTTGTTGAAATGTAAGGAATGTAACGGTCAAGCTTAATACGACAATAGGAAGTATTGCCGAACCATTTAATACAAATGAGAATACTCCTATAAGTGTTAATGCTATAGTAGTCCCAATCAAGCCTACAATAAGCATTGGACGCCTTCCAACCTTGCCTAGTAACCAAATACCAACAAAAGTAGCTAAAACTGAAATGACCCCATTTGCAATATTCGCTATTAAGGCAGCATCTGTTGAAAAACCTGACTCTTGTAAAATTTGCGTACCGTAATACATTATCGAGTTAACACCAGTTATTTGCTGAACAATCGCAATTCCGATACCAATCAACAAAATTCTTCGGACCCACGATATATTTAAATCTTTAAAGGTTGCTTGAGAAATATTTGATTCCTGTGCAAGATTATCTTGAATTTCTTTAAGCTCAGATTCCGCCTTATCCGCCTGACGAATTTGTTGAAGAACGCGAAGTGCCTCACCAATTTTCCCCTTTGATGCGAGCCAACGGGGACTTTCTGGAACAATTCTCATTCCAAACCATAATAAAACAGCAGGTAATGAAGCAATTACAAGCATCCAACGCCAAACATTAGCAGATTCTTGACCAATTGTATTACCAAGAATCGCATTAAACGTAAATGCTAACAATTGACCGGTAACAATCATTAGCTCATTTTGGGTAACCATTCTCCCCCGATTCTCAGCTGGTGACATTTCCGCTAAAAAGGCTGGGACCATAACTGACGCCGCTCCAACAGCTAACCCTAGTAAAAAGCGGCATATAATCATTACTGTTGCTGTAGGTGAAATTGCACAGCCTATCGTAGCGAAGAAAAATAGTAACGCAAGATTAAGAATCATTTTACGGCGACCAAATCTATCTGATAATCTTCCACCAAAAACTGCTCCAAATGCTGCTCCAAAAAGCAATGAACTTGTAACAAGTCCTTCTATTACAGGTGTAAGATTCAGTTCATCTGGCCGTGCCATAAAAGGTAATGCACCATTAATTACACCTGTATCATATCCAAAAAGTAATCCTCCGAATGTTGATATAATCGTTATTTTACGTAATGCCCTTTTTTGTTCTCCTTTATTAACTCCGATTTGATTATTCATTCCTTTATCCCCCCAAGGAGCACTTTATTAATTACTCATTAATGCATTGTTCTCGATGCTCATTAACTTTTCATCAATATATCCCCGGGCCATTAAAGCATACTCTAAAGGATGTGCGATCTGTGGGTCTTGTTCAGCTTCAACGACAATCCAGCCATGATAATTTGAATTTATTAGCTTTTTATATACCTTTGTAAAATCAATACATCCATCTCCAGGTACAGTAAACATTCCAGCCAAAAAGGATTGTTGAAATGACTTCCCAATTTTTTCACATTGTTCTTTTACATTTTGACGAACATCTTTGAAATGGACGTGCTTGATCCGTGTAATATGCTTATCAAGTATTGCTAAATAATCACCATCAGATACAAAAATATGACCAGTATCATACAATAAATGCACATACTGTGAATCGGTATTTTCCATTAGTCTATCAACCTCTTCTTTTGTCTGGATTCCTGTTCCCATATGATGGTGATAAACTAATTTTAAATCATACTGATTTGCAATTTTCCCTAATTCATTTAAGCCCTCACATAGACGTTCCCATTCTTCATCAGTAAAACAAGGCTTGTTGGCAAACACATTCTGCTCTGTCCCTTGAACACTGTATGTTTGCTCTGATACAACCGCAACATTTGCATGAACCTCTTTTAAATACTGACAATGCTCATGGAACAATTGAGACACACTTACTAAACCGTCTCGAATAATAAAACTACTAAACCATTTCCCGGCAATTTTTAAGTTACGAAGCTTTAATTCCTTGTTAAGAACTTTAGGTTCAGGAAAAAAACCCCCAACTTCTGTTCCTTCAAAACCTGCAACTACAATGTCACTCAATAAATGTGAAAGTGTATTTCCTGCACCGATTTCTGGGATATCATCATTTCTCCAGCCAATTGGAGCAATTCCCCATGTAATCCTCTGTTTACTCAATGCAACCTCCCCCTTCGATTTAGTATAAGCGCTTTCAAATTGTGGAATTATTTTTTTCAAAGTTTAAGATAAGTAGCATCTTATGTAATAAGCTTTTAATCTATTTTTCCTTTCGTTATTTTTTTCAATACCTCCATTCCTATTTTTAGTTTAATATAGTTAACATTTTATTAGTTGTTGGTTAACTATTGGTTATCTATGTGTAAATAATAATATTAAAAACGCTTTCAGTCAATTGTTTTTTTGAAATTCGTTCAAAAAAATTACTCAACTTTTACTCAACAAGCACCATTGCAATTCTCAAATCTTCATCAAACTAGATTATTTCTTGCATGTAAAACAAAAAACTATTCTCCACGTTCAGAGAATAGTTATATTCCATCAGCTTTTTGATTCTGTTCGTGAGGATATGAACTCTTTTGAATAGACCATCCGCTTGCTTGGACTCCATTGCCAAACTAAATACGTGGCGATCAAGCCTAAACATCCGACAAAGTAAAACCCTACTTTCATACTAAATAGCGAATTGAAAATTCCAGTACATAACGGCCCTAAACAAATACCAATTGCATATATTGCCTGATAAGCACCCATTGCGGTAGCTCTCTTTTCTTTCGCAATTTTTTCAATTGCTAGCCCTAGTAATAGCGGAAAAATAATTCCAAGGAAAAATCCATTTACCCCCTGAACAACTAGAAATATCCCCTTCGATTCGATAAACGGGATGATGAACGTTGTAGGTGCTGCATAAAGAAATGCCAGCTGTAATGCCCGCCATTCTCCTATCCGAGGAATAAGAATTCTCCCCATAAAAAGCGTGGCAATAGCATGTGGAATCATAAATACGATGACATTCCAGGTTATTTCACTTGTACTAAATCCAATTGACAACGCATAATTAGAAGTAAATCCAAACACTGTAGAAAAAATCATACTATGTGCCAATATTGAAAGCACTGAAACTTTCAACAAAGAAGGCTCTTTAATAATAGCAATAGCATCCTTTAAACTGAATGCTTCCATAGTTATGGCATTTTTATGTTCTGTAATGAAAAAGGAAAGTATCATACCGACTAAACTAAATATGCTACCAATTATAAAAGGCGCCCTCCAGCCCCATTCATCTACAAGATATCCACTAAAGCTCATTCCTAATAATTGAGCGAGCACAACTATAAATGAAATCGTCCCCATCGCTTTATGAACGTGTTTATCGTCATAAAAGGTTGGAAATAAGAAGGTAAACACTACCCAAGAGGAAGCTGATAATCCTGCTAAAGAACGCGCTAAAAAGATCATCCAAAGATTTTCAGTAAGAAGATAAATTAGACAACTAAGAAAGCTCGAAAACATTCCAAAAATAATAAAAGGCTTTCTATATTTCACAAGGTCTGATATGATTCCAATCGGCAGTCTGCACAAAAGTTGTAATAATCCATAGCTGCTTAGTACGATTCCAATAAAGGAATATTGCCCTCCAATTGATTCCATATAAGGTGATAAAATAGGAACATAAATAAAATGAGGAAACCATAATAAAAAAGAGATGATGATAAATAAGTATTTAGTCGATTGTTTTCTTTCCAACCTGTCATCACTTCCAATCAAGATGCATACAAAAAAAGAGAGTGAATGCCTTAATCGCTAACACCCTCATCTAGTTTATGCTTTATGATTTGATCCAAATTCCCTAATCTTAGCTTTAACCGTTTCCTTTACTGCTTCTTTTCCAGGTATCATAATTGAACGAGCATCATATATGTCTTGATCATTTTCTAAAACATTTCGTATAGCCGCAGTCCACGCCTGTAAGCATTCTGTATTTACATTTATTTTGGCATGACCAAGCTCGATTGTTTTTTGGATTTGGTAAAGAGGAATTCCCGATCCACCGTGCAGTACTAAAGGTATATTGATTAAATCAGCTATTTCCTTCATTTCTGCAAAGCCTAATTTTGGTTCACCTTGGTATGGTCCATGGACGGATCCAAGCGCCGCTGCTAACGCGTCTATTCCTGTTTCTTCAACAATCCGGCTACAATGAACCGGATCAGCATATTGAATTCCACCGATCATTCCATCCTCATTTCCGCCAACTGTGCCAACCTCTGCTTCAACAGATACTCCACGAGGTCTTGCATATTCAACGACTTCCTTTGTCATAGCAATATTTTCTTCTATTGAAAAGTGCGAGCCATCAATCATAACAGATGTATAACCAGCATCAATTGCTTCCTTACATCTTTCTACACTTGTACCATGATCCAGATGCAAGGCAACTGGAACTGTAATCCCTTTATTCTCTACAAGTTGACGAACAACGGTAGAAATAAGATGAAATCCACCTAAATAGTCTACAAGTCTATCAGATGATGCAACAATAACAGGTGCCTGCTCTTCCTGTGCCGCTTCTAATATAGCCTCCACCCATTGGAAGCTATTCATATTAAATTGACCGATCGCATACTTTCCTTCTCTTGCTTTAGTGAGCATCTTTTTCATTGATACTAGCTTCGTAGATGTTGTTAACATGTAAATTCATCACCTCGCTTTTCTCATTTAATATTGCTTTGCAGTTTGTAGCATTTTCTTTCTACTATCATTCGCCTTTTGAATGCTTTCCTTTTGAGAAACTTCTGCAACCCCAACATTCCACCAGCTTTCATAGCCGTCAGTCATTGTTTTTGGTAGCACTTTAATATCAATTAATGTTGATACACTTTGCTTTTTAGCATCCTCAAGGGCTGCCTTCAATTCTTGAACTGTATGAACCTTATAAGTTTTTGCACCATACCCTTCTGCAACCTTTGCATAATCAATATTCATTATTTTATTGTCATGTGTTCTAAATTCACAGAAGTAGCTTCCACCACCGTGATCCATTTGGAGATTATTAATACATCCGAACCCTGAATTATCAAAAAGGACTACATTAATTTTGTAGTTATATTGAATAGCAGTTATTAGCTCAGAGTGCAGCATGAGAAAGCTTCCATCACCAACAAGTGAATATACCTCTTTATCAGGCTCCGCCAATTTAATTCCTAGTGCACCCGATACCTCATATCCCATACAGGAATATCCATACTCAACATTATACGTATTAGGAACAGTCGGATTCCAAATACGTTGAACATCACCAGGTAGCGATCCTGCTGCGGTAATGATTGTACTGTCTGGTGCAATGACATCATTAACTGTGATTAATGCAGTCGTTTGCGCCAATTCAGTATTTAACTGATCTGCATATTCATTCAATATTTCTTGTGAAAAGTGATTTTTTACCTCAGGCTCAAACCCTTCACGTTTAAATTGAATGTTGCTTAGACGCTCTCTTTCAGCTGTCCACTCTTCTTTCAATTCAAAAATGGTTGACCCGAATTCACTTACATACCCCTCTAATAATGGTGCCAATTGTTCCAAGGTCACCTTGGCATCTGCAACTACTTGGAACGCATCCAGCTTATAGGCATGAAGACGGCTAACGTTTATATTTAAAAATTTCGCATTGTCAAAATTAAAGGCCGTTTTAGAAGAGGTTGCAAAATCTGTATATCTTGTTCCAATTCCAATAATTAAATCAGCTTGACGGGCAGCCTTATTTGCTGCTAACGTACCAGTAATTCCCAAACCACCTAGATTATTTTTAAACGTACTTTCGACCGTTGCTTTACCAGCTTGTGTTTCAACTAATGGGATGTGATGTTTTTCAGATAAAGAGACTAATATATCACGAGCCTGTGAATATTTAGCTCCTCCCCCAACAAGAATAACAGGTCTTTTACTGTCCTTAATTAATTTTGCTGCCCCTTCTAACTCACGTTTAACAGGTTCTTTACGGTCTAAATAATGCACCCTTTTTTCAAAGAACCTTTCATCATAATCAAATGCCTCTCCTTCAACATCCTGAGCAATACAGATGGTCGCTGGACCTGCCTTCCCCGGATCTGTCATTACTTCAAAGGCGCGAATTAAGCTTGACATTAACTGCTCGGGGCGAGTAATACGATCCCAGTAGCGAGAAACCGGCTTTAATGCATCATTTGTTGTGACAGCTAAACTATATTCATGCTCTACTTGCTGTAATACTGGATCTGGCTGTCTTGTGGCAAACGTATCTCCAGGTAAAAGCAAAACTGGTATATTATTAGCTAATGCTGTTCCTGCGGCTGCAGCTATATTTGCTGAGCCTGGTCCAACAGAGGTTGTAACAGCATAGATTTTTTGTCGAAGCATTTGTTTACTATAAGCAATTGCTGCATGTGCCATTCCTTGTTCATTTTTACCTTGAATGACTTTTAAATGACCTGCATCTTGTTCAAGCGCTTGCCCAATCCCTAATACATTTCCATGGCCAAACACATTAAAAACACCTTCAACAAAAGGGAATTCCTCTCCATCTACATTAATATACTGCTGATTTAAAAATTTGATTAAAGCTTGTGATGTGGTTAATCTAATTTTCCCCATACCCTTTCACCTCTTACTTATTTTGGTAAACCGCTTCTCTCTCTGCTATTAGCTGTTCAATTTCTTTCACTGTAGGCATCGCCTCAGATGAGCTATGCTTACTAACGACAATTGCAGCAGAAGCACTGCCATATTTCAATGCAGTATCAATATCCATTCCATTTATCAGTGCATATAGAAAAGCAGAGGCATATGAGTCACCCGCACCAAATGTTTTTAATACCTTAGTTAAATATGCTTTACCTTTGAATATTTCTCCTGTTTTCGCATATGCATAAGACCCCTCAACACCATGTTTGATCACAATTAGCTTTGGAGAATGCTTAAATAACTCATGAATTGTTGCTTCATTACTTCCATTTTCGCGATTTTCCAGCACATCAAATTCGTCTCGAGTACCAATTACAACATCTGATTGCTGAGCAACAAGTGTATAATAGATAGAAGTTTCTAATTGAGATTCCCACGTATAACCGCGATAGTCCAATTCAAAAAATACTTGAACATCATTCTTCTTTGCAAGATGAACAGCCTTCAGTACAGCCTCACGAGAAGGACTTTTCGCTAAGGCTGTGCCTGATACAAGAAGCACCTTTGCCTTTCTTATATACTCCTCACTTACTTCAGAGGGATTTAAATAAAGATCTGCCACTTCATCTCGATACATTAAAATGCTGCATTCCTCAGGGCTTTTAATTTCCGTGAAAGCTAAGCCTGTTTTATGTCCATCATTATCTATAGGCATTTGTGATGTATCAACACCGACTTCCGCCATGTAATTTTTTATAAATCGGCCGTGCTGATCATCTGCTAGCTTCCCAATAAATCCTGTCTTCAAGCCTAATTTTGATGCACCAATTGCGATATTTGCCGGAGAACCGCCAACATATTTTTTGAACGTCATCGTTTCTTCCATCGGTCTGTTATACTCCACTGCATTTAAATCGATACATGCTCTACCGATTGCAATCATATCGAACTCAGCTTTAGGATTAAACTCCAATTTCAAAATGAACATCTCCCTTACCTTTTTATTTTCTCTCTAAGATCCATTCATGCGCACGTTCGTTATGGAATTTCCAAATACGTTTAGGACCGGCCATAATATTTAAGTAATAAGAATCATAGCCGTCAGGAACAGCAACTGGATGATATCCTTTCGGCACTATGACAACATCTCCGTTTTCCACTGCCATTGTTTCATCTAATGTGCGATCATCTGTATAAACGCGCTGAAAGACAAAGCCTTGCTTTGGATTCATCTCATGATAATACGTCTCTTCTAAGAAAGATTCATATGGCAGGTTATTCTGATCATGTTTATGTGGTGGATAGCTAGACCAATTGCCACTATCAGTGAATACTTCAACAACGAGCAAGCTATTAGCAGCAGGATTTGAATCAGGTAAAATATTATGAACTAATCGTTTATTGCTATATTTTCCGCGATATTCAATTTGATTATCTTCTGCTTTAATTAGCTTTGTCGGCAATTGCTGGTGTGATGGAGAATAACAGAGAACTACTCTTGCCTGACTATTCGCTTCAATTTGAAATTGCTGATTATTTGAAACATACACACTATCAGTTGGCTTCTTCTCAAATACACACTCTCTTTTCCCGATATTTTCAAACGTTACTTGTTGATCAGAAACAGTAATTTTACCAGTTAAAGCAACAATACAACATTCTACCTTGTCTAAATCTTCTGTATATGTAGCACCAGGATTCAAATCAATGACCTTCATTCCAACGAACTCCAATAATGAACTATCTGTCATGACATCATGTATGAGTGTTACACCTGGCGATATTTCAACTGCTTTTGGTTTTCGGAGTAATTTACTCATTGTATGTGCGCTCCTTTTGTTTAAGTTAAAATGAGAATTGCTATTATCCTATAAAACTCCTATAGAGATAATAGCGGAGGGTTTTCATTTCATTCAAAAGTTGGTGCTTTATAATTAGCTGTTACTACCTTTTTACGCGTATAGAAATCAACACTATCCTTACCATTTGCATGTAAAGTACCATAGAAGGACGATTTCCAGCCAGAGAATGGGAAGAATGCCATTGGTGCCGGTACACCTAAGTTAACTCCCAACATACCTGCATCAATATTTTCACGGAAGTAACGGATGGAAGAAGCATTTGATGTATAAATACAAGCACCATTTGCGAATTCTGATTTATTTGTTATTTCAACCGCCTCTTTTAAATTTTTCACACGTATAATTGATAAAACTGGTGCAAAAATTTCGTCCTTCCAAATGCTCATATCCGTTGTTACCTCATCAAAAATTGTTGGTCCAACAAAATACCCTTCTTCTGGTACAGACTGACGGCCATCACATACTAATTTAGCACCTTCATTAGCTCCTTTTTGAATATATTCTAAAGTTCGTTGTTTATTTTGCTCGCGTATAACAGGACCTAAAAATACACCTTCATCAAGCCCATTCCCAATTTGCACTTCTTTTGTTTTCTCTATTAATTTTTGTAAAAACGCATCTGCAATATCATCTTCAACAGCTACAACAGAGCATGCCATACAGCGCTCACCAGCTGAACCAAATGCTGAAGCAATCACATTTGTCGTTGCATGCTCTAAATCAGCATCCTGTAAAACAATTGAGTGATTCTTTGCCCCAGTTAACGCTTGAACGCGTTTTAAATTTGCACTTCCTCGTTTATATACATACTCACCAACAGGCTGTGAGCCTACAAATGAAATCGCCTTCACCTCTGGATGATCCAATAGACCATTTACAACATCATGTGCACCATGTACCATATTGAATACGCCTTTTGGAAGACCAGCTTCTTCTAGTAGCTCTGCTAATTTTTCAGCTAGCAAAGGAGTTCTTTCAGATGGCTTAAGAACAAATGTATTTCCTACCGCAATCGCCATTGGGAACATCCAGCAAGGTACCATCATCGGAAAGTTAAAAGGTGTAATACCCCCAACAACTCCGATTGGATAACGGTAATTCGTAATCTCAACATCTGTTGCAATTGTAGTTAAGGAATCCCCCATCATGAGAGTTGGTGCTCCTGCTGCAAATTCTACATTCTCAATTCCACGTCCAACCTCACCCAATGCTTCCGTAAGGTTTTTACCATTTTCAAGTGTAATAATACGAGCTAGCTCCTTTTTATTATTTTGTAAAAGCTGTTGGAAGTTAAATAAAATTCTAGCCCGTTTTTGAACTGGAACATTTCGCCATTCCTTAAATGCCTTTGCAGCAACTTCTACCGCATAATCAACTTCTTCTTTTGTTGAAATAGGCACTTGAGCAATTATTTCATTTGTAGCAGGATTGTAAACATCTTCATATTGAGTCGTTTTACTTTCTACCCAATCACCATTTATAAAGTTTTTTAGCTTTTTAACCCTCGTGATTACTTCAGACATTTCAACTTCCTCCTTAGCGATTTCCCCTAAAGTAGGGCCATTTTTATAACATTGTTGCTATTTAAGTAGTTGTGGCAAGCAGTAAAGTCAACCTTCACATTGGTGCTGCTCGTTTTCTGTGGAGCATGCAGTTCACTCCTACTGCTTCGATTAATTTGAAATAGTTTTCCTTTATTAAATTTGTACTAGAGAAGAGCATGAGTGAAGGTCCTATTGCCGCCTGTAAATCTAGCGATAACCTTATGTCATTATTTATAGATTATTATATTTTGGTTATCTTTTGGTTATGTCTGACTCTATCTTAATACTAAAAACGCTTTCAGTCAATTATTTTTCTATGTTTTTTATATTTTCATGGGTAATTCTTGAGAATTATCTTATGTTCATTATTACTAGCTCAATTAATATGCATGTATACATACTTATAGACGTTTCTGTAATACTTTGTTGTTGATTTCAGCAAGAGGCACGCCCTTGGTGGTTCTTAAGCTTAGTTTATTAACGTCTGGAAGGTTTCCCTTTGCCATAATTATCTAAGCAGGATCCTCATGCATCTGTTCAAATTTAAACAGTGATATCCTTATAGAAAAAGAGGAAGGTAATTTATTAAAATGTAAGATTAGTAGGCTACTATATAAAAGGTTTAAAGGTACAATGAATTGGGATATTTCAGAAAAAGGAAAGGTCTGCTCTGATTATTCCAGTACAGACCTTATAGAAGTATTAAAAAATGGTTTTAAATCCTTTTCATAAAGTTTAGCTATCAATATATCTGTTTGAGGTGGCAAAAGTCATATTAGATTATTTTTAGATGTGTCTTATATAAAATGAAAAATTGTTCTTTCTATAAAACATGGAAATATCTCACCATAACAATCAATATAGGGTTACTATAGCTGTCCTAATAAAAATTGTGCTTCACCAAATCCAAAGCTCCAGTCTGCTGCTCCATTTGTTACGATCGATATCATAATATTATTAGATGTTATCCCACAGCTTTTCTCTAGCTCTTCAGCAACTAATTGATAGAACTCCTTCTTTTGTTTCGTGCTTCTTTCAGTACTTGTTACGCTAATCACAACAACATCCTTGCTTCTTTCAAAACCTAAGCCCGTGTCTTGGATGATTAGTTCATTTGCTGGATGCTGGCTAACAATTTGGTAACGATCTCTTTCAGGTACGTCAAATGCTTTTACAACAGCTCGGTGAATCGCATCCAATAATTCTTTTAGAGACCTTTCATCACGGCCCTCTACTACATCAACTCTTATCAACGGCATTTTAAAACCCCCTAACAAAATGATAAAGTAATTATAATATTTTGGTTAACTCTTGGCAATATTTTTGTTTTTATTCCATAAACAAAACGCTTGGTTATTTGAACCGCACCTCCAATTGTTAGATATTTTCCAACAATTTGGCTGCAGTTCAATTATCCAAGCGTCTTTGCTTAAGTCTCTTGATATTTATGCTAAATAAGCATTTTTCTCAATCAACACTTTGGCAATCTCACGTTTTTTACTAATAACATTTATCGGTGTATGACGTGTGAATTTTCGTAATGCCGAAAGCATCATCCGTAACGAATCACCTGTTTCTACGGCAATTAGTGTCTCTTTTGCGTGTGCTTCAATTTCATTGAAGGCCTCCTGACAATATACTTCGGTGTAGAGAAGCTTTTGCTTGTTCTTTTCCTCTCCAGTGCGAGCAATTGCTTTTTCTGTTCGGAGGATAGCTGATTCCATTGCATAAATATTGCTTACAATATCTGCAATATTGACAAGAACCTCTTGCTCCTTCTGAAGGTCTTTCCCATATTTTTGTGCAGCAAGTCCCGCGATTAAAATAGCAATTTTCTTCGCATTTTTCAAAAGATGCTTTTCTTGCTCTAATGTCCCATCGCCTACCTCCTCAGGCATAAGCATCATTAATTCCTCCTGTAAGCTTTGTGCTTTTTGGAATAATGGTAGCTCTCCTTTTAATGCTTTCCGTAAATAAGTTCCAGGGACTAGGAGGCGATTTATTTCATTTGTTCCTTCAAAAATCCGATTAATTCGTGAATCACGATAAATTCTTTCTACTTCATATTCAGCCATAAATCCGTAGCCGCCGTGGATTTGCACTCCTTCGTCTACGACATAATCAAGTGTTTCAGAACCAAACACCTTGTTCAAAGAACACTCTATTGCATACTCTGCAATAGCGCTTGCTACTTCTTTTCCATCCTGTAATTGTTCAGCTGTTAAACGACTCATTCGATCTTCGAATAATCCTACAGTTCGATAAACAGAGCTTTCCATAACGTATGTTTTCACTGCCATATTCGCTAATTTTTCTCCAATTAACGAAAAGCGAGAAATCGGTGTTTTGAATTGCTGGCGCTGATTTGCATATTGGACAGATAGATCAATTACTCTTTTTGCGCCGCCAATTGTACCGACCGCTAATTTATAACGACCAATATTAAGAATATTAAAGGCAATGACGTGACCTTTACCTAGTTCACCTAATAAATTTTCCTTTGGAACCGCGACATCTTCAAGTATTAATGTTCTTGTCGAGGAACCCTTAATTCCCATTTTCTTTTCTTCAGGTCCTGTCGACACACCTTTAAATTCCTTCTCAACAATAAATGCAGAAAAATGTTCACCATCTACCTTTGCATATACGATAAATATGTCAGCAAAGCCGGAGTTTGTAATCCATTGCTTTTCTCCATTTAAAAGGTAATGAGTCCCTTCTTGATTTAGCTTTGCTACAGCTCTCGCCCCTAGCGCATCAGATCCGGAGTTTGGCTCAGTTAATGCATAGGCTGCTAATTTTTCTCCAGTTGCAAGGTCTGGTAAATATTTTTGCTTTTGCTCCTCATTCCCGAATAAAACAATCGGTAGCGAGCCAATCCCAACATGTGCCCCAAAGGATAAAGAAAAGCTTCCTGCACGGGAGATTTTTTCGGTAATTAACGCTGAGCTTATTTTATCAAGACCGATCCCGCCGTATTCCTCCGGTACATCGGCTCCAAGTAAGCCAAGCTCCCCTGCTTTTTTTAATAGTTTCACAGACTTATCAAATTGATGATTTTCAATATCATCAAGATGTGGCAATACCTCATTTACAACAAAATCCTCTGTCGTTTTTGCAATCATTTTATGCTCATCGGTAAAATCCTCTGGTGTGAAAATTTGTTCATACGTTAAATCCTCGATTAAAAAGCTTCCACCTTTAATAATTGCCTCAGCCGCTTTTGACATGAATATTCCCCCATTTTCATGTTTAATGTAAACACTAAGTACCCCTTACAATTACATTCCTATATTAATTCAAATACTCCCGCTGCTCCCATACCACCACCAATACACATTGTTACTATTCCAAATTGTTCTTGACGTCGTTTCATTTCATGAATAAGAGTTAAAGTCAATTTCGTACCAGAGCATCCTAATGGATGACCTAGTGCAATTGCCCCACCATTCACATTCACCTTTTCTTCATCTAAGCCGAGCTCCCGAATGACTTGAATCGCTTGGGAAGCAAATGCTTCATTTATCTCAAATAAACCGATATCAGAAAGCTCAAGCCCGGCATATTTTAACGCTAATGGCACAGCTGCAACTGGACCAATCCCCATTATTTCAGGTGGAACTCCAGCGACAGCAAATGAGCGAAACTTTGCAATCGGTGTGTATCCTTCTGCTTCTGCCTTTTCACGTTCCATTAATAGAACGGCTGCAGCCCCATCACTTGTTTGTGATGAATTTCCAGCAGTAACCGTCCCCGTTGTAGAAAAAGCGGGACGAAGTGAAGCTAGGACATCCAAATTTGTATTCACCCTGACCCCCTCATCCTGCTGGAAAATTTTCCGATTCTCCTGAAGCTTATGATCAGGTCCAACTGTTTTTGTTACAACTTCAACTGGTACAATTTCTTCGGCAAATTTCCCCTCTTTTATTGCATTTGCCGCCCTTTGGTGGCTTCTCACTGAAAATGCATCCTGCTCTTCTCTCGTAATTCCATACTTTTTCGCTACCTGTTCTGCTGTATGTCCCATCCCCATATAATATTCAGGTGCTTCTTCTGCTAGCTTTGCATTTGGTCTAACAATATGCCCCATCATCGGGACTAAGCTCATGGATTCAACACCACCAGCAATCGATGTATTTGCATGACCTAGTATGATTTTTTCTGCCGCAAATGCAATGCTTTGTAAGCCAGAGGAGCAGTAACGATTAATTGTAATCGCAGGCACTGTATAAGGAAGGCCTGCAAGTGCACCAATATTTCTAGCCATATTTAAGCCTTGCTCTGCCTCCGGTGTTGCGCAGCCAATAATTAAATCATCAATATTTCCCTCGTAATCACCTGCTCGCTTTAACGTTTCTTTTACAACAATTGCCCCTAAATCATCAGGACGCATATTTGCTAATGTTCCCTTCTTCGCTTTCCCAACTGGTGTTCTTGCTCCAGCGACAATGACTGCTTCCTTCATATCTCCAACCTCCCCTTTGTTTCCGATCGTTACAAAACATTTGCTGAAATTAATTTATCGTTCATTAATTTCTGAGCGGTTTCCCTTTTAAAAGCATATGCTGCATACGCTGCTGGGATTTCGCCTCAGCTACTAAACTTAAAAACGCTTCTCTCTCTAAATCTAATAAATATTGTTCATCAACCTCTGTTCCAAACGGGACCCTTCCTCCAGCTATAACAAAGGCTAGTTTTTTGGCAATCTTTAAATCATGGTCTGAAATAAATCCAGATAAATGCATCGACTGTGCACCAAGGAGCATTGTCGCATACCCCGTATCACCTACAACAGGTATTTTTTTACGAATTGGCGGTAGATAACCATTATCATGGAGCTCAATGACTCGTTGCTTTGCATCATATAATAGATGATCACCATTTATGCTAATGTTGTCGTGTTGATTTAGAAAAGAGTTTTTCCTTGCTTCTGCAGCAGAGGTGGATACCTTTGCCATCGCAATTGTCTCAAATACTTTATTTGCGACCGACTGCAAATCAAAGTCTACATTTTGTGGCATACTGCTTAGATGTTTAATGTAGAGTTCTTTATTTCCGCCTCCACCTGGAATTACCCCGACTCCAACCTCGACTAAGCCCATATAAGTCTCACTAGATGCTTGGATGCTGCTTGATGGTAAGCATATTTCAGCTCCACCACCTAAAGTCATCCCAAATGGGGCAGCAACAACAGGCTTTTGACTATATTTCAGTTTCATCATGGCCTGTTGAAATTGTCTAATAACTAGATCAATTTCAAAATAATTATCATCCTGTGCTTCCATTAAAATCATTCCAAGGTTTGCACCAACACAAAAGTTTTTCCCTTGATTCCCAATTACAAGACCTTTATAATTTTTTTCAACTTCATCAATCGCATAATTAATCATTTGAATAATATCAAAGCCAATCGCATTGCTTTTCGAATGAAACTCTAATAGTGCCACATTATCCCCTAGGTCAATTAAGCTTGCACCACTGTTTTTCTTAATGACACCATTTACTTCTTTATATGTTTTTAAGTTAATAGTCTTTGGATTTTCGATAACTTGACGATATTCACCATTTTTATAGTAAAATAGCACTCCATTCTCATTTCGATAAAAGCTCTCATTTCCTTTTGCGACCATTTCTAACACCCAATCTGGTGCTATGAAACCTTGGTTTTCTATTTCCTTTAGCACCTTTGAAACTCCGACTGCATCCCAAAGCTCAAATGGCCCTTGTTCCCAACCGAATCCCCATCTCATCGCACGATCAATCGCAACAATGTCGTCAGCAATTTCACCGAGCATTTCCGCAGAGTATACAAGCGTTGGAATGATGATGCTTTTTAATAAAGATCCAGCCCGATCCTCTGAGGAGAAAAGCGCTTTCAACTTATTGGAGGCTCCCTTAGCTTGTTTCGCAAGTTCAATTGATTGTGCCTGTAATGTTTTTCTTTGCTCATATTCAAGTGTTGCAGGGTTTAATTCGAGAATTTCATTTCCCTCTTTTTTGTAAAAGCCTTGCCCACTTTTGCTTCCAAGCCAATTGTTATCAAGCATCTTTGACATAAAGGCAGGAATTTCAAAAACTTCCTTCTCCTTTCCCTCAACTTGCTCATACACATTGTTTGCCACATGTGCAAAGGTATCTAAGCCCACTACATCTAGAGTACGAAATGTTGCACTTTTCGGCCTTCCAATTAAAGGTCCTGTTACTGAGTCAATTTCCCCAACGCTGTAGCCGCTTTTAAGCATTTCTTTTACCGTAATAAGCAAGCCGTATGTGCCGATGCGATTGGCAATAAAATTCGGTGTATCCTTTGCCTCAACGACTCCTTTTCCGAGAATATCCTCACCAAATTTCTTCATAAAGGATAAAACTTCTTCAGCTGTATCCTTTGTTGGAATGACTTCCAATAGCTTTAAATAACGAGGAGGATTGAAGAAATGAGTTCCTAAAAAATGCTTCCTGAAGTCTTCTGATCTTCCTTCAGCCATTGCTTCGACTGAAATACCTGACGTATTTGAACTAATGATGCTTCCTTGTTTTCGGTATTTATCTATTTCAGTAAACACTTTTTTCTTTACATCAAGGTTTTCAACAACAACTTCAATAACCCAATCAACTTCTGAAATATTTGGTAAATCATCTTCGAGGTTACCAGCCTCAATTAATTTGCTATTTTCTTGTATTGTCAGTGGGGCTGGTTTTTGCTTTGTTAATGATTGAATGGCAGAGGTAGCAATTCGATTTCGAACGACTTTGTCAGATAATGATAGACCATTCTTCTTTTCATCATCATTCAATTCATGAGGTACAATATCTAGAAGTAAAACAGGGATGCCGATATTTGCTAAATGTGCTGCAATTCCCGATCCCATTATTCCAGAACCAATAACAGCAGCTTTTTTAATGCGTTTGATCATGCTTATTCCCCCTTTGAATGAATACTCATTCATTTTCCTGATATAAAAAAATGACACTTTTATTTGAGTATCTTACTATTAATATAAAAGATTTCCATTATTTCTTCAATACATTTCCTCCTAATTTTCAAATAATTACAGCTTACGTTGGTAACGATATGTATTTAGGAGGTGATGAACTCATGGCTCGACTTAAAAAGAATCCTTCTAAGGCTGGAGTAAGTGCAGCAAGTGTAAAAGGTAATGCAGGTCCTACAGTAGAACGTGCTGGCGGTGGCAAGCGAACAAGCCAAAATCAACAATACAAACAACATAATATGGGTGACGAATAATAAGAGAAGAGTAAGCGCCTTTTTC
Organism: Metabacillus sp. 22489; assembly: GCF_052044855.1. NCBI lineage: Bacteria > Bacillati > Bacillota > Bacilli > Caryophanales > Bacillaceae > Metabacillus > Metabacillus sp. 22489. The sequence continues at coordinate 108,693 of NZ_JBQENT010000005.1, read as the reverse complement.
AGCGGAGGTCAAAAAAGGCGAATCAGAATTGAAGGTGTTTTTTACCTTTAATTCTGATTTGTCTTGTGACCTCGAGGAGCCAGATAAAAACTAGCTCCTTCAGCATAAATTTTACCCTTTCCTATCTCCATTATAAAAGCTAAGCATTATTTTCTAAACATCCCCTTTAGGACAAAGGCAACATTTGCTGGTCGTTCCGCTAATCTTCTCATAAAATATCCATACCAATCTGTCCCGTACGGAACATAGACACGCATTTTGTACCCTTCTTTGACAATTTCAAGCTGTTTTTCAGGTCGTATACCATATAGCATTTGAAATTCGAATTGCTCAAGTGGAATGCGATGAGTCTTCACTAATGTTTTCGTATATTGAATGATCGCGTCATCATGTGTCGCAACAGCTGTAAAGTTTCCATTTAGTAAATGCATTTTGATAATCTGCATGTAATTTTTATCAACAGTCTTTTTTTCTGGAAAAGCGACCTTATGGGATTCCTTATATGCACCCTTCACTAAGCGTAGGCTCGCATTATACTCATTCAGCTCCTCGATATCTTTCACTGTTCTGTATAAATAAGCTTGAAGAACCGTCCCAATATTTGTATATTCTCTTCTTAATGTTTTGAAAATCTCTAATGTCTTTTCACAGCGTGAGTAATCTTCCATATCTATTGTTACAAAAATTTGATGACGTTTTGCTGCGGTTAAAATTCGCCTCATATTTTGCAGGACAACTTCTTCCGAAATATCCAACCCCATCGAAGTTAATTTTAAAGAAACCTGTGATTGTAATCGATGGTTTCCGATCGCTTCAATCGCTTTAATACAGTTATCGGCCATTTCATTTGCCTCTTGAACATCTTCAATAAACTCCCCTAAGTAATCGAGCGTAACATCTAAACCTTTACTATTTAACTCCTTGATAACGTTAATTGCATGGTCAATCGTATCACCTGCTACAAATCGCGATGCCCCAAATCTTAATCCGTATCTCTTTGCTAATTTGGTCATCATTTTATTTCTAGATAAAAACATGAAAGAGTTTCGAAGTATTTTTTCCAATAAAAACCCTCCTCATGCATAAGATAGTAATGACATAAAGGTATTCCTTTCCTTTTGACACAAGTGCTTGTGAAGCTAAGGACAAGCCTACCTTTTCATATGAGATACATTCCATTTCAACTTACTCAAGTTTATTCGAATAGGATGGCTGATATGTCCTTAAGCTATATTACTTACCTGTTCGTTTTTTCAACGAAGCATTTAACAAAAAATAGAAACGGAATGAATGAAATAACTATTAAGTGGGAAAATAAGGTTACTTATTATGAGGAGGGTTAAGTTTATGCAAGAACAAAATATTGAGCAGCAAGGTACGATGCAACAGCCACCAAGCATTGTGTCAACAAAGGATCACATGTATTTAACAGATATGCTTTCTTGGAACCTGTTAGCAATGAAAAAGGCACATTTTTTTGCTGGCCAATGCCAAAATCAAGAGATTAAAAATCAATTGGAACAGGTCGGGCAAATGCACAACAGACACTATCAAAAAATTTTAAATCATTTACAAATGCATCAGCAACCATCCGCTGGAACACAGCTTCAATAGGAGTGAAAAAATGATGAATAATAACCAAAAAATTACGAACCCTGAAACACAAGTACAAAAAGGTCCACAAATGAATGACCGTGATTTTATTAATGATTTATTAGCAACAGAAAAATATTTAACAGCATCCTATTCAACAGCATTAAATGAAGCAAGCCATGAGGACCTTTATCAAGATATATTAGCAATTTTCAATGAAACCCAACAGTCTCAACGTGATATGTATAACCTCATGTTTAAAAATGGCTGGTACTCACTTGAAGCTGCAGACGGACAAAAGTTACAACAATCACATCAGCAATTTACAAATTATATCAATGAGCAGTCTCCATATGGAAATATGACTCAATGATGTCCGTATAGTAAAAACCAATTCAGCTCTGACATGGTGTGATAAATACTAAAGCTTTCTAAATCAAAAAAATCAGCTTTCATAAGGGAAGCTGATTTTTTTAATCTTTATTTTTATTTGCCCGATGCTGTTCATTTAGTTGTTTAATTTCACTAATTAAAGCCTTCATTTCATCTTTTGCATCCGGGTATGTTGCATTCCAGTGCTTTGCTAATGGAGGCATTGATTTTGCAATATGTGTATATAACGCCCAGACCTTTACTTTTTCGATTAACTCCTCAGATGCATCTCCTAAAAGGAGCTCCGTATATTTTTCGCATAATCCATCAAATTGCTTGCGAAATTCACTTTCCATTTTACAGCCCCCTAGTACTTATTTTTTGCATTCAATTGGGCATGTTGAGCAACGATCACGACTGCTAGATGTTAAATAAAATAAACAACACGTTTTCCGCATTCGAATATTGTCTTGCTTCGGAAGATAAAATTGTGTTATTGGGTTTCTTGATTTCGTTGCAAAAAGTTCTGGTACTGCCTCATGAATGATGAATTGAAAATCATCTTCAATTTTCGCTTTCATCTCATCCGATAAGGAGGCATCCTCTAATAATGTTTCATACATCCAAAAAATATAAGTAGCTGTATTCTCCCATAAAATCGCCTTTGAGACCTTCAACTGCTTCGAAATGGAGGTAATCACTCTTGAAAAGTTTTCAGTAAATAGCAATTTCACAACATCGCTCCGCCACTTATCACGATAACCAGCATCAGGTGTCGTGACATTAAGGTTGTAAAAATAAAAGCTTGGTAACCAGAACGGTCCTGAATCTTCTGTTTGAATAGATATATTCTCAAGCGAACTATCCAATCCTTTATCAAAAACACTCATAGAATGAAGGACAAGGGCAGCTAAGAAGGCATAGCTTTTTACAATCATCGATCCTATAACCGACTGCTTATCTGTATTTAGCTTTGCCTGCAAATAATTATCTATCAGTATTTGTAGACGATCTGAATTTATAAGCTCAAGACCTGTTAATGTTAAGTGATTTTCGCTTTTCTCTGCACTAAAACGAAATTTCATTAATGCTTCAATTTCATTATGTGTCAATTTAGCCATTTAAAACTCCTACTTTAATCAATATTCGTCTACCTTTTCCATGCGGAATACAAAGTGGTGTTCCAAACAACGGATCATCTGTAATTGTACAGTCCATATTAAAAACATCTTGGACAAGCTTCGTACTCATAATTTCTTCAGGTCTTCCTTGAGCATATACCTTTTGCTCCTTAAGGGCAACAAGGTTATGTGCGTAACGACAGGCAAGATTTAAATCATGTAAGACCATTACAATTGTCCGTTTTTCCCGTTCATTTAATTCAAATAATAAATCCAATATTTCAATTTGATGTGTCATATCTAAATAAGTTGTCGGTTCATCGAGTAAAATGATTTCTGTTTTTTGTGCAAGCGTCATCGCAATCCAGGCACGTTGCCTTTGTCCTCCTGAAAGGGCATCGACTGGTCGAGCAGCAAGCTCGGACATCCCTGTTGCTTCAAGAGCATTTGCAACAGCAGCCTCATCTTCTACTGACCATTGCTTTAACCAGCTTTGGTGTGGATATCTTCCCTGCTTGACTAATTGGTGTACTGTTAACCCTTCAGGAGCTACTGGGCCTTGGGGCAATATTGCTAATCTTTTTGCTACTTCCTTTGTCGGAAATGCCGCAATTTCATGTCCATCAAGAATAATCGCCCCTTGCTTTGGTTTTAACAGCCTTGCTAAGGAACGTAGCAACGTTGATTTTCCACAGCCATTGCTTCCAATGAATACTGTAATTTCCCCTTTAGGAATTTCGATATTTAATTCGTCAATTATTGTCGTATCGCCATAAGACAAGGTGAGATGATTTGTTTCAAATGCATACATATATTTATCGCTCCTACCACGAAATTTACCGATATTAGTTGTTCCTTTATTTTATCAAAATACAGTGACTTTGAAAATCATTTTCAATTACACTTTTACACCTATCGAATTTCCATTTTATTCCTCACTCGTGAAATTCCTGTTTATTCTGACTTAATTGGGGAAAATACAGGTTGGAAGGTGGTGATATAATGCTTCAGGCTGCATTTTGGGGAGCTTTTGCAGGTTCCTCTATTTTACTAGGTGCTATCTTGGGAATGTTCAAGCAATTATCAAAGTTAACGACTGGTCTCATCATGTCCTTCGGTACGGGAGTTTTAATTGGGGCAGCTTCATTTGAGCTATTAATCGAATCAGTGAGTAAAGGTGGGTTATTACCAACAACAATTGGATTCCTTTCAGGGTCAATTATTTTTACTGTTTCAGAACTAATCATCTCCCACCGTGGTGGTCATGAAAGAAAGCGATCAAATAAACGAAAGGGGAAAAGCTCTGGACTAGCTATCCTTATTGGTACGATTATTGATGCTATACCTGAATCAGTCATTATTGGGGTTAGTCTGCTTGAACACGGAACAGTTAGCTATTTAATGGTGATTGCCGTATTTATTAGTAATTTTCCTGAAGGACTATCAAGTACAATTGGCTTAAAGCGGGATGGGTATCAAAATAAAACCCTTCTTATGATGTGGAGTATCATTGTTTTACTCGCTTCGATTAGTTCATTATTAGGCTATTTATTTTTAAACAATGCGTCTCCTAACGTCACCGCATTCATCTCTTCATTTGCAGCTGGAGGTATTATCGCAATGATTATTACAACGATGGTTCCTGAGGCATTTGAAGATGGCGGACCAATTGTAGGGTTTATTTCCTCTCTTGGTTTAGTATGCTCACTCATTTTATCTCATATATAAAAAAAAGAGGGTCAGTCCCCTAAAGGTGTCAGACCCTAATGCTACATACCTACTTCTTCAAAATGAACGATATCTTTGTTTTTTCCGATAATCAGTAATACATCCCCCATAACGATTTTTTCATTCATGCTAGGCGAAACACAAATTTCCTCACCTCGCTGAATTCCTACGACATTACAGCCATATCTTGTTGCAATATCCAAGTCAGAAATTGTTTTATTATAAAGTTTTTTCGTCGCAACAATTTCTACTAGACTATATTCCTTCGAAAGCTCAATATAATCGATCATTTTTTCTGAAATAATATGATGAGCAATCCGCTTTGCCATATCACGTTCCGGATGTATGACACGATCAACACCGATTTTATCTAATACCTTTTGGTGATAATCATTTTGAGCCTTTGCCCAGACCTTTGGAATCCCAAGCTCCTTTAACAGAAGGGATGTTAAAATACTCGCTTCAATATCATCACCATACGATACAAAGGCATGATCAACATTTTTAACACCTAATTGTTTTAATGAACGCTCATCAACTCCATTTGCTCTAACCGCATGTGTCGCATATTGGGCATATTGTTGGATTTTCTCCTCACTTTTATCAATAGCAAGCACCTCAATGCCTTGCTTATAAAATTCCTTAACTAAGCTACCACCAAAGCGTCCTAAGCCAAATACAGCAAATTGCTTTTTCACAAAAAACTCCTACCTTCTTCTGTTTTAATCTCTTACATTATTGTTTGATAAATGGACATAAATCATCCGTTACACTTATCATCGTCATTTTTAGCAAAAAAAAATGACTCTGGACTATTGCCAAAGTCAGTAAACGTTATTGTTCCTTTTTCGTAGTAGCCGTATCTTCTTCATCGTCCATTAGCCCTTTTGTAGCTCTTTTAAACTCTCGTAACGTTTTTCCTGCAGCTTTCCCTAGTTCTGGAAGCTTTTTCGGACCAAAGAGCAATAAAGCGACAAACACAATTAGCATGATTTCTCCGAAACCCAAGTTCATGTGTATACACTTCTTTCGTCTAATAATCGAAATCTTCCTAAATTATACTTGAACGTTGTTATTTATGCAAAGAAGAATTTATGACAATTAAATCTTTCTTGTTTGTTTGAAGAAAATTGCTGCAATGAGAAAAGAAATAATGAGGGAAATCGGAATGATAATCCGAAGATGCTGCTCCCTATTATCATCTGTTTGGTAGATAGTTTCATTCTTAATTTGCTGCTTCTCTTTTTCCTTATTTGTTACTAATTCAAGCTTTTTCTCAACAAGCTTTCTCCCGTCTTCACCTTTTATGACAAGTTTCCCTGAAGTTGTTACATCTTCTTCAACAATTTCGCCTATTTTTTTCGTGTAATAAATATTCTCAGCGGTTTTATACTGATTATCCTCACTGTCTACAAATTGGCTATTCATTTCTATAGTATCTGTTTCATAATGCTGAAAACCATAATTAAACAATTTTGTTGTATCCTCATACACTTGATTATCGTACATTGTTTTCATCGTAACTGCTATTAAGCTTATATTTTCTTGATTTGCCGTCGTTACTAGGGTAAAACCTGCTTCAGTGACGAAGCCGTTCTTCCCCCCAGTAACCCCCTCATAGGAACCGTCTCTAACCATTACGTGATGATTGATAAGCGTTGTATCCCACGTTTCCCCATCCCATGGCAGCTCTTTTGTACTAAAAATTTCACGGAAGGTTTCATTTTTCATTGCATATTGAGTAATTTTCGCCATATCTTCCGCTGTCGTTACATGGTCTGGGTCATATAGGCCGTGTGGATTAGTAAAATGTGTGTTTTCCACACCAATCACTTCTTCTAAATAACGATTAAAATCAACGACAAACTCATCAACTGAACCTGATAAATGTTCAGCAATCGCAACTCCTGCATCATTTCCTGAATTTATTAATAGTCCTTGAACGAGCTTAAGCAAGGGAACCTGTTCACCTGCTTCTAAATATACTTTTGTTCCCTCTGCATTCCTCGCATTTTCACTAACCGTTACAATATCATCTAAATTGCCATTTTCAATTGCGTAAATGGCAGTTGCGATTTTCGTAATACTTGCTGGTGGTAATTTTTCTTGACTGTTCTTTTCATATAATACTTGCCCTGATTGGGCATCTATTAAAATAGCTGCTTCGCTATATAATTCAAGTTGTTCATTTGTATTCGCACTTATTATTGTTGGAAATAAGAATAAGCACAACACTATAATTATCGCACTCGATACTTGTTTTTTTAACATATTTTGGCTTACTCCTTATCTTTATCAATCAACTTATAGAATAACAAGGGACATGGTTAAAAAGCAATGTCAGTAATTAGCAATAATAGGACTATTGGTCTATTTTCAAAAATGAAATTGATTGACGAAAGAAAAACGTCCCTATACACTAAAAACTGACGAACGTCAGGAAGGTGAGAAAATGTCTGCGACAAAAATTAAGCAAGCTGCACTTATCCAATTTGCTAACGATGGATATGATGGAACAGCTTTAGCAAGCATCGCAAGTGCAGTTGGGATAAAAAAGCAATCGATATATACTCATTTTGCTAATAAAGACCAATTATTCCTTACTGTCTTGCAAGAAGTGCTAGATAGAGAAAAAAAGTCATTAGCAACTTTCTTTCAACAAACTGAAGACCTTAAATTTGACGAGGCTCTTTACCAATTTATTAATCGGTATAATATTCAATATGAGGTAAATCCTGATACTAAGTTTCTGTTAAGAATGTGCTATCTTCCTCCTTCTCATTTATACGAAAAAGTTATGTCTTCTATTTATAAATACTTCGATGAGATTGAGGAAATTATGACAAAGTTTTTTCTTAATAAGGCGAAAGGGCTATCTGTTCCAATTAAAGAAGCAGTTATCGCTTATATCGGATTAATCGATTCAGTATTAGTCGAACTACTCTATAGCGGAAGAGAAAGGTTTGAAAGAAGACTAGCCGCTTGTTGGAAAATTTATTGGCGTGGAATTAGTGAACGTGTGGAGGAAAATAGAAATGAATAAAAATTGGGTACTTATATATATCGCCTCAGTATTTGAGGTTAGCTGGGTGTCAGGATTAAAGCATGCTGCTGATCCGCTTGCTTGGACAGGAACAATTTTTTCTATTGTAGCAAGCTTCTATTTATTATTAAAAGCAACAAATGTATTACCTGTCAGCACAGTTTATGCTGTATTTACTGGTCTGGGAGCAGCAGGAACCGTTCTTGCAGAAATAATCTTTTTCCATGCTCCATTTAGCTGGATAAAAATATGTTTATGTGCAGTGCTCATTACAGGTGTAATTGGCCTTAAGGTAGTAACTGGTGAACATGAAGTTCCGAAAGAAGAGGTGTAAGATAATGGGCTGGATTTTTCTTATTTTAGCTGGTTTTTGTGAGATTGCAGGTGTTGCAGCAATTTCTAAATTTAATGAAAAAAAGACATTTTTGCATTTTCTCTATCTAGTAGCAGGCTTTATTCTTAGCTTCTCCCTTCTTTCATTAGCAATGAAAACAATCTCTATGGGAACGGCCTATGCCGTATGGACTGGGATTGGCACGGTAGGCAGTGCAATTATTGGGATTCTATTTTTCGGGGAATCGGCAGGATGTAAGCGATTATTATTTATTGCGATGATTATTTGTGCCACAATTGGATTAAAATTTATTCCGTATTAAAATGGAGGGTTTCATTTCCCCATTTCAAAGTGGTGGCGTTGTGATTAAATAATTAATCACAACCTTATTATAAAATAACAGCCGATAAAATAAAGGGGACAGCCACCTAAATGGGGACTGTCCCTTTACTCTCTACTTTAATTCTTAGTATCCGCCACCAACGTAAGCAGCACCTACGATGATTAACAAGATGAACAAGACAACAATTAGTGCAAAGCCTCCTGCATATCCACCTTCATAACCCATTCTGTTCACCTCTTTCTGTATTTTTTCACAATACATAAACACTATATGAAATAGTACTTCGGAATGTTTGAGCTATATGCCTATTCATTCAAGTTTTACCTTTGATAGCTTAAATCAAGAAAATACTAGGTTTACCGTGTCTAATATTCTTATTTTGTTGTGCCTTTTAGTAAGGGTTTAGTCCAAATATCCCTATACAAAAAGGCCGATAGAATCAATACTATCAGCCGCTTTAACAACATATGTACCCTTCTTTGCTTATTCTTTTTTAGGCATTCTTTCTGATGTATGAACATTTTCTTGTATCATTCCATCAACAGTTCCTTCCATATAATCATCTGATACTTGCTCATGTGTTGTAGCTAACCCAGATGATATGGAATCTTCTCTATTATAGTCCTCAACCTCATAAAAACGACCAGCAATTTTTGTGTTGTTTTCATTAGATTTTTTCTCCATTTGAATCACTCCTTTCTCTCATTACTATTTACTAATAAAAGACATACTACTCATCACGAAAATATAATTTATGAAGGATCGACCTCATCTAACGATAATCTTACAACCTTTGTGGATTCGCCCCGTTCAATTTCTGATTGTGAGGCAGATTGATTTAATTCCTCTTGATCATCCATTCCAGGTGCGATTTTATCATTCTTGTCATCTTGAAATTTTTTCACTATTATCACCCCTTTTCTTTAGTATTTCCTAGATATATGTTGATTATTTAAATAAAGGAAATGTTAAACAGTCATGTTGAACTTTCCTCATTATGAGCAGTTGGACAGGCAAAGCTTGAAACGTAAAAAAACGTCGTCTCAAAGGGGGATTTGAGACGACGTTTTAAAAATCTATATAAAAGAGTAACGGTAATTCCAAGTATTGTAAGTAGCTGACCTAACTATTATTATGCATTTGTTGCATCGCGGTTTGTCAGCTTTAATGTGACATCCATTTTTTTGCCATTACGATAAACTGTTAATTTTACTTGTTCACCAATTTTCGTTTCAGTATAGAGATATTTTCTTAATTCACTTGCGCTGGAGAGGGCTTCTCCATTCATCGCAACAATTACGTCTTGTTGTTTTAATCCTGCTTCATCCGCTGGGGAGCTAGGTGAAACATTTCCAACAATGACTCCTTCTTTGACATTTTCAGGAAGGTTCATATTTTCACGCAAATAATATTCTGGTACTTCACTCATCTCAACAAGACCTACGCCGATGAACGGTCGCTGAATTTTACCATTTTTCATCAGCTCTTCAGCAATTGGAATGACATCGTTACTCGGGATTGCAAAGCCTAAACCTTCAACTCCACTTTCAGAAATTTTCAAGCTGTTAATACCAATTACTTCTCCGCTCATATTGATGAGAGGGCCACCGCTATTTCCTGGGTTAATCGCAGCATCTGTTTGAATAACATTTAATGCCCAATTTCCGTCTGATGTTGTGACATCAATTGTTCGATCAACACCACTAATGATTCCTTGTGTTACTGTTCTAGTAAATTCTTCACCTAATGGATTTCCGATCGCTATGACATCCTCACCTGTGCGGAGGGCTGCGGAATCTCCTACATCAGCTACTACTGTGACATGCTTAGCATCAATTTTTAATACAGCAATATCAGTTAAAGCATCGGCACCTACTAGCTCAGCCTCTACTTTATCGCCATTAAACAATGTTACTTGAATTGATTCTGCACCTTCAATGACATGGTTGTTTGTAAGAACATACCCTGCATTACCTTCTTTTTTGAAGATTACCCCTGAGCCTGTCCCACTCTCCACACTTTCACTATCAGACCTTTGTGAGAAGTTCCCAAAAATGTCTCCACTATTTTGGGATTGCAGATTTGTTATTCCCACAATCGCTGGTGATACACTATCAACAATATCGGCGATCGAATTTGAACTAGCTGACAATTTCTCAGTAGAAACAACAGCTGAATCTGGATCGTCAGTTTGTTCAAATGTTTCAACAGATGCATTATTAGTTGATACCTTCGGCTCCTCTTGCTGATTCGTATATGTTGTAACACCTAGAACTAAAGCTCCACCAACGACACCGCTTAATAATGAAGTGAAAAATGGCTTGATACTTTTCTTTTGTTTCGTTGGTTTTACATGTTCCCGAGTCAAATCTGTTTCATCATAATATCCCATAATTACTACCTCCTATGAAGTTATGCTTGTGTGCTCACATATCCTCCAATAACAATTAAAGCAATTAATAAAGACAATCCTGTAAACAAAACAGCTCTCATATTAACATTCATCATATCCCTACTTTCTTAAAATTAATAAGTAAGAAACATTTTTTATCATTCATTTTAAATTAACTTATTTTTAATTTATCTCCTCTACATGTCTTACTATACAAAATGAGTTTGGGATAAAAATGAAAGAATTATGGGAAATTGTGAAAAAGAAAAATTAAGCTAAATCAAAAAAGATAGTGTTCTTGCCTTCAGCATTATGTTTTAGTTTATGACCTCGTGTGACAAGGAGTTTGTTCTACATACTAAATCAAATTTTCTTGCTCACATAAAAGAATAGAACGTTGTATAATAGCCTTTGAAAGGATGTGAAAGCATGACTTACACCATTTATTTAGTTGAAGACGAAACGAATTTAAACGAATTATTAACGATGTACTTAAAAAATGAAGGCTGGGCGGTTACTTCTTGTTCAACAGGAATGGATGCAAGAGGTCTTATTAATCAACCACCTCATTTATGGATACTAGATATCATGCTTCCAGATATAGATGGTTATCAATTAATAAGAGAGATTAAAGCTGAGACACCAGATGTCCCCGTTATTTTTATTTCTGCACGAGATGCTGACATTGATCGTGTATTAGGGCTTGAATTAGGTAGTGATGATTATATTTCAAAACCATTTTTACCTAGAGAATTAGTAATTAGAGTCCAAAAGCTATTATCAAGAACATATTCTGAGGAAGCAATCGGAATGATTAGCATCCCTCCCTATCAAATTGATGAACAGATCCGTACTGCCTACTTGGATGGAAAGGAAATTAATTTAACGTCAAAAGAGTTTGACCTGTTACACTTATTTCTCCATAACCAAGGACAGGCATTTTCAAGAGAGCAAATTTTAGAGAACTTATGGGGCTCTGATTACTTTGGTACGGATCGGGTTGTTGATGATTTAGTTAGACGGTTACGAAAAAAAATGCCTGACCTTAAATTAGAAACGATTTATGGCTTTGGGTATAGGATGCTAAAAGGATGAAAAACAAATCACTCGCATTTCAAATTTGGGCTGTTTTTTCGGGGATCCTCATTGTCATTTCCTTATTATTACTCATTCTGTTTCCAACAACGTTAAGAGATTTCTTTACGAAGGAAATTTATAAAACGATCGAAAATCAGCAGCTACTTTTATTAGATTATATGAATACAGGAAGTTATCCTTTTTTTGAAAATGGGAAAAAGCAGGGTCAGTCCGTTAGTCATTTAGGTATTCCACTTTATGATCAGTTTATTGATGAAGATAATCCTGAATTATCACGTGAATTTATAAGACAAACCCAGGAGCTTGCGCAATTACAATCCCGTAGTGTTGCCCGATATGAAAAAAATCTTGATAATCAAACACTTTTTTTCGTCATTAGAAAGGACATCTCATATAAAGGAGTGGATTACTATATTCTTTCTTATTCATGGGATACGTATCGAAATGATTTAGTTTACACATTGTTCCGCCAATTAATGATCGTTATGTTTTTTGTTTTTATACTAAGCTGGATTCCATCGATTTGGCTTGCGAGATATTTATCTAAGCCTCTCGTAAAGCTTGAAAAGCATGTAAAGAAATTTTCCGAACAAGAGTGGTATGAACCAGTTGAAGTTGACCGAAATGACGAAATTGGTCGTCTCGGGCATACAATTGAAAAAATGCGACAGCATCTCATTCGCAAAGATGAAGCACAGCAAACTTTATTGCAAAATATTTCACATGATTTAAAAACACCGGTAATGGTCATAAGAGGCTACGCACAATCAGTAAACGATGGCATCTTTCCTAAAGGTGATTTAACAAGTACGATGGATGTGATTGAAGAGGAATCCGAAAAGCTTGAGAAAAAAATTAAAGACTTACTTTATTTAACAAAGCTTGATTTCTTATCAACACGAAAACCGCTTAAAGCCGATTTTTCCCTTGATCAGTTAATATATGAAGAAGTTGATCGGATTAAATGGGCAAAGCCTGAGCTTAATTGGGATTTAAACTTAGAGGAGGCAACAATTCTAGGTGATGCTGAGCAATGGGAAAAGCTTATCGAAAACCTCTTAGAAAACTCTTTACGGTATGCAAAAACAATTATCTCGATTTCAATTACAAGATCTCAGGATAAATTTGTCCTCCGCTTTTGGAATGATGGGCCAATGCTCGATGAAGCATTAAAGGACAAGCTATTCGAACCATTTGAAAAGGGACAGAATGGAGAATTCGGAATCGGGTTAAGCATTGTGAAACGGATCGCAAACATACACGGAGCTAATGTATGGGCAGAAAACGAAGATGATGGTGCTGCGTTTTATGTGGAAATCCCTAATATCGAGAGTCCTGTTAAACGATCATAAAAAAGTCGGACCCCTCTCGATATCGTTGGGGTCTGACTATTATAGAGAAGGAAAAGACTAAGCCTTTCCTACATTTACTGCCCGTTCTTTTAACGCATTCAAAATTTTTGAATGCTTTTTTTCATCTAAATTATAAAAATTAATATCGACCAAGGCTAAGATTAACGTGATAGCTGGTATAACAGCTGTTGCAATAAGAATACCTGTTAAAGCATATGGCGTTTGTGCTTCGTTAGCAACATATCCAAATTGTGAAAGGACAACACCAGGAATTGCTCCACCTAAGGCCATCCCACATTTAAAGAAGAAACCAATAATGGCATATATTAATCCACTTAAACGTTTTCCAGTTACATATTCACCATATTCTATCGTTTCCGGAACTAACGCCCACATAAATGCCCCTGCAGTCAATGTCCCTAAAGCGGTTACAACACGAGATATTAAAATCAAGCTTACCGTACTAGCTGGAATAACTAATAGGGAAAGTGTCCCGATAATACTTAAAATTAGTGATAGATTTAATAGCATCTTTTTCCCTAATTTTTTATTGAGAATTGGGATTAGTGGAATACAAATAAATGCAGGTAATGAACCTAAAACTGTATATAAACCAACTAAGTCCTCTCTCCCCATATTGTACGTAACATAGTAAACGCCTATTGAACTGCTTATCGAGTTCACCCCAAAGATAAGGACAAAGAAAATACTTAATACAACAAGCGGACGGTTTTTTCTAAACTGCTCGAAAATATCTGAGAACTTAATCTTTTCTTCGTTAATTGGTTTAACCCGCTCCTTTGTACTAAAAAAGCAGAATAAAAGTAATAATGCACCTACTGCTCCAATAATCCCCATTGTCAGCTGCCAGCTTCTTGACGGACTTGTAAATTCCGCAAAATAATTTGATAAGTAAGGGACGAAATAAGAAACGATAACTCCACCTAAATTTGCAAATATCATTCTTACCGATGTTAAACTAACAATCTCTGTATTATTAGCCGTTATTGCAGGTGTTAACGCTGCATATGGAACATTTACAAACGTATAAACGATTGATAATCCAACATAAGTAACATAAGCATAGATTAATTTTCCACCTTCAGAAAAATCCGGTGTTGTAAAGCAGAGAAAAGCTAAGCCTGCAAATGGAATAGCCCAAAATAATAAATAAGGTCTAAATCGCCCAAATTTAGTATTTGTCCGATCTACTAATGTACCAACCAACGGGTCACTAATTGCATCGATTATTCGAACAACAAAGAACATTGTTGCAGCCGCACCTGCAGAAATCCCATAAATATTCGTGTAAAAAAATAATAAGTAGATTGAGATTGTTTGATAAATCAAATTACTCGCCAAATCCCCTGAAGCGTAACCAACTTTTTCAATCATTCCGATTTTTACGTTTTGTTGTAATGAGGCTTGCTTTTGAACGCTTTGCATCATATGTCACTCCTTATGTGTGATAAACATTAGAATATAAAAAGAAATTTTAATATTACCCTCTAAATAAAGGGCTTTCAAAATTAACTCTGTATTTTCTCCGACATCTTCAAAAAATACGATCGGATAAAAAAGAAAGATCACTAAGATGAAAAGAGTAGATAAAACAAATTAAAGCGCATTCATTTTACTTCTAACAATCTAGCGAAATAAGGGTCAAGTAACTTCTACGAATTCTCAACGATTCAGTAGAGAATAGTTTATTTACATAGAAAAAAGATCCTACAGCTCAAACTTAGTATAGTGAGTAAACTAACTTAAATCAAAATTAACATAAATTTTAAACTATTACAATCAATAATTAGAAAAAAGATTATATTTTGTTATATAAATAAAATATTCTATTCAGCAAATCCCAACCACTATACATCCTTAACTATCATCTATACCTTAAAAACGAAACAGTTTTATTAGGTTCATAACTTTTTTTAGTCGGCACAATTCAACATCATTATCTATCTATTATTATTTTTAATAAATAAGTTTTTATTAAAAAATTTTCCTTATTTTCTTTTTATCTTGCTGTCTATGTCCGCAAGATGCTTAACATTTATTAATAAAAAAGCAAAACAACCATTAGCCTTCATTGAAAAAAACTTAGTTTATTCAATAGACAAACTAAGTTTAGCTTGTTATACTAGCAATTGTTACAGAGATTTTTCAAGTTTTGTAATCGCTAGAAACGGAAGAGATCACACATTTAGGTTAGTTTTTACTATCAAATTTTCTCGGAGGTCAATAATATGAGTTATTTTAAAGAGATTAATAAAATTCAATATGAAGGTGCTGGATCTAAAAATCCTTTATCTTATAAGTATTATAATCCTGAAGAAGTCATTAACGGTAAGACAATGGAAGAGATCCTTCGTTTCTCAGTTGCATATTGGCATACTTTTAATGCAGATGGTACAGATCAATTTGGAGTTGGAACCGCTATTCGACCTTGGAATCATTTGACTGGCATCGATTTAGCAAAAGCACGTGTAGAAGCTGCATTTGAATTTTTTGAAAAGCTTAATGTTCCATTCTTCTGTTTTCACGATGTCGATATTGCACCAGAAGGATCAACTTTAAAGGAAACGTATCAAAACTTAGATATAATTGTTGCAATGATAAAAGAGTATATGAGTACTAGTAAAACAAAACTATTATGGAACACTGCAAATATGTTCACTAATCCTCGTTATGTACATGGTGCAGCTACTTCCAATCATGCAGATGTTTTTGCTTATTCTGCTGCTAAAGTGAAAAAGGGCTTAGAGGTTGGGAAAGAGCTTGGTGCTGAAAACTATGTATTTTGGGGTGGACGTGAAGGATATGAAACACTTTTAAATACAAACATGAAATTAGAGCAGGACAACTTAGCTCGCTTCTTCCATATGGCTGTTGATTATGCAAAGGAAATTGGTTTTGATGTACCTTTCCTTATTGAACCGAAGCCAAAAGAACCAACAAAGCATCAATATGATTTTGATGTGGCAACTGGTCTAGCTTTCTTACAAAAATATGATTTAACAGACCATTTTAAATTTAATATTGAAGCAAATCATGCGACACTTGCTGGTCATACGTTTGAGCATGAACTACATGTAGCACGTATCAACAATATGCTAGGTTCTGTTGATGCAAACCAAGGAGATGTATTACTTGGCTGGGATACAGATGAATTTCCAACAGACTTATATTCTACAACACTAGCAATGTATGAAATCTTGAAAAATGATGGATTAGGCAGTGGCGGACTTAATTTTGATGCAAAGGTACGTCGCGGCTCATTTGAAGTAGAAGATCTTTTCCATGCACATATCGCGGGAATGGATAGTTTCGCCATTGGATTAAAAGTAGCGAATAAGTTATTAGAAGATAAAGTATTAGAAAACTTTATTGAACAGCGCTATAGCAGTTATACTGAAGGTATCGGTCTTGAAATTGTCGAAGGCAAAACTGATTTCAAAAAATTAGAAGAGTATGCATTACAATTAAACGAGATTAAAAACCAGTCTGGTAGACAGGAACGTTTAAAAATGCTTGTTAATCAATATATTCTTGAGGCGTTAGTATAAGCGATTTTCCTATTATATGCATGAAGAGGAATGGAGATCTTTCCTCCTCATGCTTTTTAAATTTAACTTTTTAGGAAAGCTGCTTTTCAAAACAAAGATATTCTTGATGTCCCTCTGGCTTTGTAGTGAAAAAGATATTACCTCGTAATTGATAACCGAGCTTTTTATATAAACGTACTGCTTTTTCGTTTCCTAAATATGCATCCAATCGGATACTATCATACCCTTGATCAGAAGCAATCTGTTCACATCTTTTTACAAATTCTCCCCCAAGCCCTCCACCTTGAGCTTCTGGATCAATCATTAGAGAATGGATAATAAGTGGTTTATTCCCTACCCATGGGACAGCATTCCACTCTTCATCCTGGAACTCATTAAGAACAACATGACCGAGAATTTCCTCGTCCCTTATAAGAACATACAACTCGTTTTTATCGATACATTGCTGAAAATACTCTTTATTAGGATACCTGTCATCCCATTGTAAGATGCCTTCTGCCTCTAATTGTTTCCGACACCTTATGTAAATGGAATTTATCGTTTCTAACATTGACTCTGTTGCTACGATTAGCTCTAATTGTTTTGTTTGCATTCAAATACTCCTTATGTTTCTACATTTTTATATTGGCGCTGTTATCCTTTGTTGCTTATTTCCTCTTGCAATGCTCGCTTTTCACATCACAAACTCCCCTTATAGTATGCTGCGGTTAAGGAATACTATGATAAAAACCATTCACCTTTAATAATTTTCTCTACTTCTTCTCTCCAACATTTTTATATGCCAACAAAATAGAGACCATATCATATTAGAGATATGGTCAAAAAACGTACGTTTTCTATACAATCCTTCTAAACCTATGTCTTTATTGATACTCGCAATGCACTTATATTATTATTAATGATATTTTATTCCAAACCGTTCATTCACGATTTTTTCAAAGTCTTCTGCTGAAATTTCCCGTTTACTTTCCTTCCCATTAACCCATTCTGTTAAAGAGGTATCAGTTAAGGTGACACTACCGTTATCTGTAAGACGTGTGACTAATGGTCTCTTATTAAAAGGAGAATTTTGATGCTCGACAATGGTCGTTTGCACTTCATTTAAATCCTCTATATTTTCATATTTAACAGTTGAATCAAATACATAGCCAATTTTCCAGTCTCTATCCTTATGCTTTAATTTCATATGGAAAATATAATCACCTAATTCATTTTCAACCTTTTCAATTCTAAACTCCCCATTATCAGAAGTGACAACTTCACCGTTAAGTGGGACCGGAGCTAATGGTAAATTTCCGCCAAAACCAGTATCAACAATGTAAAGCTGCCTATGATGTGTTAGCAATATTGCAACATGGGTCCTACCTATCGTATTCCATGCCTGCTTCTCATGATTAAATGTAATGCCACGGATTAAAGAACAATTAAAACCATTTTCTTTTAAAAATAAATAAAGGATGGAATTAAGGTCATAGCAAAGCCCACCACCTTGCTTATTGATGATTTTATTTATCAGGTATTCTTTAGTCAAACGAGTTGTTTCTTTGGCAATAATCGGCAAATTTTCAAAGGCAAGAGCTCTGGCAGTTTTCTCAAGAACCGTATTTAATGTATCGAAGGTTATAGCTACATTTTCCGCAAGGCCGATCCGTTGACGAAATTGTACATTCAAATTACTCATTGATTATTCCTCCTCCAATTTAATGATAGCGAAGTTGTTGCTGGAATTACAAATCATTCCCCTTCTCCATCCTCATATTGAATTGAAATATCTTCTACATATTTTCTGCTCATGAGCTTTTTCTTTTTTCTTATTTCCTTTTTCTCAAAAACCTGATCTAAATCATAGTTTTCAGGATATAATTCTTTAGCATCAATAAATGGCTTCACACGCTTTTGATTGATTGTTATTTGTTTATTTTTTACAAGTAATTCCATCTCTCCCCTAGAATTCACTTCAGTTTTAATGATTCCCTTTGTTTGAAGATGTGGAATCCAAACTGCATCACCAATTTTGTACTGAGAAAGGCGATTGTTTTCCGATTTCTTTACTTGCTTCTTTTCATTTCCCACTTTTACATTAGCTCTCGTCTTAGGAATGATCGATGTTTTTTCCTCCCGATGCTGTGAAAAGGAAATTTCCTTAGCCCTTTCAATAATCTCCATTGGTAAGCCTAGTCTTTGAGCAATTGAAAATGCTTGACTCTCTCCTCCCTTCCCAATGGTTAGCTTATAAAGTGGCTGTAATGTTTCAATATCAAAATCCATTGACCCGTTTTCAAACCCTTCTGCTTTTTCTGCAAAATCCTTCATCTCACTATAATGAGTTGTCGCAATTAACAAAGCACCTGATTGGTAAATGGCTTCTAATATCGAAATCGCTAGACCCATTCCTTCTCTGGGGTCAGTCCCCGAACCAACTTCGTCGAGAATAACAAGCGTATCCTTTCTAGCCATTTTTAGAATTTCCTTCACTTGTTGAATATGCGAGGAAAAGGTACTTAATGATTGCTCAATGCTCTGATGGTCACCAATGTCCACCAAAATATTTTTTACGATACAAAAATGACTGCTTGGATTAGCAGGTATATGAAGCCCTGACTGAACCATCATGGCGAGCAATCCGACCGTTTTCATCATAACGGTTTTTCCACCAGTATTTGGACCTGTTATGACGAGTGCTTGATACTCCTTTCCAAGTGTCATCGTTAACGGCACTGCTTCAGCTCCGAGCAATGGATGTCTTGCCTGTCTAATATCATAGCCACCATCTTGATGAACTTGAACTTCATTTCCTCCGATAGATTTACTAAATTTTGCTTTAGCAAAAATAAAATCATATGCAATCATGCCTTCAATATTAATTAATAATTCCTGCTTATGGTGCTCTGTCATTTCTGCTAACTGACCAAGAATTTTTTGAATTTCTAACTCTTCTTCAACCTTTAAAAAGGTTAGCTCATCTTGCAATTTTTGTATATCATTCGGCTCCATATATACTGTTTGCCCGCTTGATGATTGGTCAATGATGACCCCAGCGAATTTTCGTTTGTATTCATTTTTAATTGGAACGACATATCTTCCATTTCGTACACTTATCACTTGATCCTGCATGTAAGGTGAGGCAGATTTCATTATTTGAGCTAGCTTTGTTTTAAGCTTCTCTTCAATAGTAACGATTTTATTTCTTGTTTTCATTAACGCTCTTGATGCATAATCATCCACCTTGTTATTGCGAATGCATCGGGCAATTTCATCTGCTAGCTCGGATAATTCAAAAAGAGAATACGCATACGAGCTTATCGTTGGTGCATGATATTCCTGCTTAAGCATAAACCGTTTTATTTTCTTTACAGCATCAAGAAAGGAGCCTAAAAAGCCAAATTGCTCAGCTGTTAGCAAATATCCTTTATCAACAAGGGCAACAATTTGCTCAACACCATGTAAGGAATGAACTGGAATGCTCGAAGATTTTTCAATGATTTTGCTCGCCTCTGTTGTTTCATTAAGCCACCGTTTAATCGTGCCTTCCTCATAAATAGGACGGAGCTCTCGTGCTCTTTGCTTGGCCTCTTCGCTCATTGCAAAGCTGCTTAATATCTCTAAAACCTTATGAAATTCTAAATTTTCAATTGCCGTTTTATTCATTTTGAAAACCTCCAAATAATTTTAAAATTAAGGAAATGTTTAAATTTATCATTGATTTTCTAGACTCAGTTCAATAAAATAACCGACAGCAAAAATGCATAAAGGCATATTTAACAAAGCTAGAAGATCAAAAAAAGGTGATGAACAATTCGTTGTTCATCACCTTCTCTCAAATAGCATACTACACCTAAAAAGGCATATTACACCCATAAAAAAACGTGCTTTAAACAAAGCACGGATTAAATACGAGCATATGCAAAGAGATCACAAATGTGTATGATAACCGTTTTGTTCTTAACCTTCTACAGAACATACTCAAATAAACCTTTAACCTCTTAAAAGTTTTTTCAGTTTATTCATGTAGATGAAGTATTTACTTCGATTAGTTAAGAACAGTTACCCTCACAAAAAACATCTCCTAAATTTTGTTACAAATAACATAACAAAGGACGACCCGGTTTGTCAATGTAAGTTTTGTTTATGTATGGATTACAAATTAATCACCGTTTTTAATTTCCTTTATACCTTTGCCACCGTAAAAAGCGTGGCCTGTCTTTATGACTGCTACGGTTTCAAATCCTGACTTTTGATACACCTTTTCAACCCTTTCATTAATTGGCATAACCCAAAAGTTAGCAATTCCTCTTGCTTTGACTTCCTTTTGTAAATAAGCAATTAATTGACCAATAAGTCCTTTCCCACGATATTCCTTTAAAGTCGCAACACTTTCTAGCCTTGCATCACGGCCATTTTGAAAGATACATGCTGTTGAGCAAGGAACACCATCATACTTTAAAACATAGTGAGTAAATGCTGGGTGGGCAAATTCCTCTTCAAAAGCTTTTTCACGAATCGCCCCTCCCAATTCTTGAATTTGACATTCAATTTGAATCGCCTCATGCTTTGTTTCATCTGTCACTTGCTCAATTGTTACTAGTGGATTTCCTTTGAGCTCTACATTCCTTTTCCAAAGTTGAACAGGACTGTCAAATGACTCGAACCGAAAGCCTCTTTCCTTCAAAACTTCTAAAAAATCCTGGTATCCTTCATTCAACGTAAGATAGAATCTCGGAACTAGATTTTTCTCTTGATAAAAGGTAATAACCTCAGCAATAATCTCTTCATATTGACCAGTAAAAGTTGAAATATATGCATGGTTTGCATCATAATAATCTGGCTGACGTTCATTATAAAAAAGATATCCCCAGCTTGTCTGTTGCATTGTTGTAAAGGTTGATATATACGCATTATCTAGTGCTTCTAAATCTCTGTAGTCCATAACTGCCTGACCCCCATTCATTACTATTCTAGTAAAATCGTACCTTTATTCATGCACTCTTACAAGAAAAAATTGTAATTTCTCTTCCTTCAGCACAAACTCAATCATAATTCCATTCTGTTTATCGAAATAACCAAGAGCTGTTACTCCCCCCTCCTCACGTTCATAATAATGTTCCCCATAGCTTTCTATTATTCTTGACTTTTTATCTCCAATTTTTACACCTTTAACAGTTTGAAAAGTAGGATCTGCCACAAAATACTCAATTATCTTCCTTTGTTCATTCAATACAAACCTTAATTCTTCATTTTGATAGGATAGATGAGACACATTTGGTTGAACGATTTTTTCCAATTTCTCAGGCTTGCCAAATACATTGATAATTCGCTCCTCTGTTTGGCCAATCGCTATTTTGTTTATCGATTCAGTTGTTAAGTCTGTACTAGTAATCTTTTCGTAAAAGTCATCTGCTGTTTTTGCAAAGGGATCACATCCAATAACAAAGGATAACAAAAGAAAAATACTAGAAAACATAAGATATTTATAAATTCCTATTGGCATATTGCTCCTCATTCGTTCTCGCTCCGATTCCATTTCTCAAGCAACCGCTGTGCTTTTACTTGCAAATAATTGTAAAACTGCCACTCATCAGAAATCGAACGCATTTCTGATGCTTTCTCCTTTAACAGCTGATGAATATTTTCATTATCATAGCGTATAAGCGTCGGAATCGCGTCACTTGATAAGGTAGATAAATAATTTTTATCAAGCCTACCTGTTTCCTCATAACGCTCAAGATTTTTAACGACAATTAATTTGTTAATATTTAGATAATTCACGATTACATAACCAGCTAAGCTTACAACAAACATTGCTCTCAATTTTTGTTTAACAAGTAATTAAAAACCCCCCCTCACTAATACAAATAAAAAAGTTTTTCCAAGTTTTATCCACACAAACCATCCCTTCATACATAGTAATTCTATGTAAGTAGATACATCGAATTACTATGTAGTAATAAAAAAAATTAGAAGCAGACTCTCCTAAAGAACTACTTCTATTTGTTTACACAGAACGATGAACACCAATATGATAAAATAATTTACTAATCGGATAAATGAGAACAGTCATAATGACACAAATTGTAATAAATGATGGTGTTAAAATTGGCTGAAACCACTCAGTTGGTATAAAGTGAAACAGCGTCATCATCATAAGCAGCACATTTGGTATCAAACTAATAAATACTGTCTTTGAGAAAACCTGCTTCCCTAAAAGTCCATATTCCCTACCAATTTCGAAGCCTAGCATCATCCAAAAGACGGTATATATAATGACAATCGTTAATGGAATTTGTGCTAACAGCCCCCATGCTTCAGAAAGAAGCGAATCCTCATAAAGATGGTAGCAGACAGTTAATAACGACCCGATAATAAAAAACATAAAGTTACAAAAGACAAAGTTTCGACTAACAAATCGGACAGCAATCGGTTGTACCTCTTCGTATTGTTTAGCAATATCAAGCGGATCACCTAATTGTGTAATGATCTCGTCTATCGTTAAATGAGGCATGTCAATTCGCTTTTCTTCAATATGTATTTCATATTCGCGGATTACTTCCTCTTTATCAACCGAATTCGGTAATGCTTGTTTCAGCGTCTCAAGAAACTGTTCCATTATTTTAGTCATATAGAATCTCTCCCAATGATTCCATTCATCATCGAGACAAATTTGCCCCATTCCTTCGTTTTCTCAGATAAAATAACTTTACCTTCTTCTTTAATTTTATAATATTTACGTGCAGGTCCCTTTTTTTGCTCCTGCCAATAGGTTTCAACATAGCCCTTTTTTTCTAGCTTGTGTAATGCAGGATATAGCGTACCCTCTTTCACTTCTAAGGCATTTCCGCTCCTTTTTTCCATTTCCTTCACTAATTCATAGCCGTACATATCCTTCTCATTTAACAGCTGCAATAAAATTAATGACGTACTGCCCTTAATTAACTCTCTATCAAACATAATTTCACCTACCTCGAATATTTAGGTATATTCTATTTCCTTATTTTACATTGTATTGAAGAAAAAACAAGTATCCCTTTTCTCTATATTTTCATTTTATTTTAGTAGGATATGTACATATATTTCGATAAGTGTTTACACCTAGTGAAACATGATAATATGTGGAGGGAAAGGAAGTAGGAAATCATGCATGTATTATTAGCTGAAGATGATCTGAAGCTTGGAGAGCTTACAACATATATGCTCTCAAAAAAAGCTAAATATGAAGTAGATTGGGTACAAAATGGTGAGGATGCCTACGATTATGCGATTGCTACCCACTATGATGTTTTAATTTTGGATTGGATGATGCCAAATGGTGATGGTGTCGAGGTATGCCGTAAACTTAGAAAAGAGGGCTATGGTGGTGCTATCCTCATGCTAACAGCCAAAGATAGCATCCAAGATCGTGTAATAGGTCTTGATGGTGGTGCTGATGATTATCTTGTTAAGCCTTTTGAAATTGAGGAACTCCTTGCTCGTCTCAGAGCATTAACGCGACGAAACTTTTCACCAATACGCGAAGAACAAGTAACAATTGATGGTATTATCATTAATCGCACAAGCCAAACAATAAGCAAGGATGCAAAAATCATTCAACTTACACCGCGAGAATTTCAACTGCTTGATTTATTAGTAGATAATAAAGGACAGGTTTTAACGAGGGAGCTTATCTTTGAACGGATTTGGGGCTATGATACAGATGTATCATATAAAACAATTGATGCGACCGTAAAATTGCTTCGAAAAAAGCTTGCGAAATTTAGCAAGGGTACGTGGTTACAAAGTATTAGAGGAGTTGGGTATAAGCTTGAAACGTAAAAAAACAAATGTCTTTCACCAAACAGAACGGACTTTGACCTTAAGGTACAGCTTTCTTATTCTATTATTCCTTTTCGTTTTTATTATTCTTTTATATAGTATTGTTTATTTCTGGCTTACTGCTGATATAAAGAAAGAATTACGGGATAAAGCACAGCATGAATTACAGCCAGTTGAAAAATATTTAACTGGAAGAAATGATGGTCCTGATGATCGAAGAGGCGATCCAAAAGTTGCAGAAACGGATAGCGATCAATTATTTTACTATGTCACAAATACAAATGGAGATGTGATTATTCAAGACGCACAGCTTCCCCTCTTGCATACAAGCTTTATTCACTTTATTTCAGAGTGGCAGCCAACGCGTGAGGAATTACGAAGGGAAGCCTTGATGATTGATGAAAAGCTCCTTTTAAAGGATGATGCAGAGTTTGCAACCTATGTGCCCACTGAAGCAAAGCTGCAAATTTTTATGATTGCAAAGCCGATTTATGAACGTAATCAGCTTGTTGGGTATTTGTATATTGGCCATAATGCTACAAATCTATTTCAATTGCTTTCATCACTTCTTCAAATATTAGCTGTTATCGCATTTATCTTTTCAGGAATTGCTTTTTCTCTTAGTCGCATTATGTCAAAGCGCGCAATGGTGCCAATTAAACAGGCATTTGCAAGACAGCAGGAGTTTGTTGCTGATGCTTCGCATGAATTAAGAACGCCACTTAGCGTCATGCTTTCATCTATTGAGCTGCTTGAAATGGAAGAGCAGACAGAACAGGATAAAGAAATGGCCGTTAAAACGATACACAACTTAAAAGAAGAAGTAAAACGAATGACAGGACTTGTAAGTAACTTACTTACACTTGCAAGATCCGATTCAGCGCAACAAAATGTAACGATGGAAGCTTTTGATTTATATCAGGTCGCTAAGCAAACGATTCACACATTCGAAGCCCATGCCCATACAAAAAATATAACACTACAATTAAAGAGCCCTAACCCATTACAAATAATTGGAAATATAGAGCTGCTAACACAGCTGCTTTATATTCTCATAGATAATGCGATCAAATATTCAGAGTATAAAGGTACTGTTACGTTAGCAATCTCTAAAGAAGGCAATCAGCTCTTACTTACCGTTACCGACAACGGTGTCGGCATTGAGGAAAAGCATATTCCTCATCTATTCAAGCGATTTTACCGTGTTGATAAAGCAAGAACCAGGCAGGAGGGCGGTTACGGCTTAGGACTTTCTATCGCAAAATGGATCGTCGATACCCATAATGGAACGATTAACGTTCAAAGTAAATTACATGAAGGAAGCACATTTATCGTAAACCTTCCACAAAAATAAGATAATTTTACCTTTGGGGACTGTCCCTCCAACTCGTTGGGGACAGTCCCCTTTTTTATCTTTTTTGAAACTCTCGCTTTTTTCACCGTCTTTTCACTAAACTTTATTATATTAATCACAAGTAAAGCACGAGGAGGTGAAAAAATGAAACAGAGAAAAAGCCCTCTACTTTTGATAGGAATTGCGGTGATTGGACTTATTGTCCTTTCAATTTGCTTTTCAGCCCTTTGGCATTTCTTAACACAGACTATTTTCTACTATCACATGGACTCACAACTCGGACATGGTCGAGATGGTTTTCAACCAAGAGGAGCAGGCTTTATTGGCCACGATTTCCTATCATTGCTAGTTAATATCGGCATCATCACCTTAGGCTGGTGGATTTGGAAAAAAGCAAATGGAGAAACCGTAAAAAAATGGGTAGGAATAATTCTTCTCCTCGGTGGATTATGGGCAATCCTTCCGAAGATTATTGCGATTCCACTAGTATTGATCGCTTTATACATCACATTTAGAGGATGTAAATCGAAGGAAACAATATTCGAGGAACAAGTGAATGCTACTTATCCGATATATAACACAGCTTCTCACAATATTCTTGATGAGTGGGAACGTAAAAACAACTAAGGAGGAAATAAAATAATGGGGATTTTTAAACGAGTAAAAAGAATTGCAGTAGCAGATATGAATTCAACGTTGGACAAGCTTGAAGAGCCTATCAGCATGGTTAAGCAATATATTCGAGAGCTTGAGGGTGAGATTGAAAAAGCACAATCAGCCTTAGCGAAACAGCTTTATTTTGAACAAAAGCATGAAGAGCACATTGAACAGGTCCAAAAGATGATTGCTGATCGCAAAAGACAGCAGCAATTAGCAATAGATAAAAACAACGATGAGATGGCAAAACTAGCCATTCAAGACCGACTAGAAAACGAGAAAAAACTAGAGGTTCTTAAACAACAGCTTATTCGGATAAAAAGTCAAACAGAACAATTAAAAGCACAGGTTATCAAATTACGTGATGCTTATACTGACTTACAAAACCGAAAAGCAATATTATATTCTAGATCAAATACTGCAAAAACTACTAATCGCATTAATCAAACACTTGCTTCCTCACAATCTAAAAACATTATCAATGGTTTTGCGAGAATGGAAGATAAAGTGCTGCGCATGGAGGCTCATGCCTATGCTTATGACTATGTTAACGAAACAGAGCTTCAAAGCGCTAAAACCTATTCACCAGAGGTTGAAGAAGAGTTTATGAAGGCAAAAGAAGCAACAGCAGCAAATCAATAAGCTTTTAAACAGAAGCTTTCGTCTTAAACAAACGTTTTTCTCAAAATGTGTAAGTATACCCTTCGATAATATTATTGGAGTCTGTCAACTCCTCTACGCTTAAAGACAGACTCCATGTTTTTCTTACAACTTAAACGACATCATATCCTTGTTCTTCAATTGTCTCAACAATTTCTTCATTTGAAACTTTATCCTTCTCAAAGCTTACTTCAACTTCACCTTTATCTAACAAAACTTTTACATGTTGAACACCTTGTAATTTTCCAACACTGCCTTCGACTGCATTGACACAATGTTGGCATGACATACCTTCTACTTTAAATGTTTTTGTTTCCATTTTGATTTGGTGCCTCCTATTTTTTCATTAATCTTTGGACGGTTACTAACAACTCGTCGATAATTTCTTCGTCACCCTCTTGGATTCGTTCAACTACACATGTCCGTAAATGTCCTTCAAGCAATAACTTGCCGACACTATTTAAAGCCGATTGAGTTGCTGAAATTTGCGTAATGACATCATCACAATACGTATCCTTTTCAATCAATGATTTTATTCCGCGAATTTGACCTTCAATTCGATTCAATCGAGTAATCAAGTTTTTCTTTACTTTATCAGAATGATGACTCGTCCTGTGATGTTCATGCTTATGCTCATGACTATTTGGCTCATTACTCATAGAAACATCCCCCTTAATGAATACTAAATTTAATGTTCTTATATCTATAGTTTATTTTTCCTAAATAGTCAAAAGAGACTATTGTGATTCACTGTTAAATGTACTATACCCCTCTATAGTATATGATATTCTGCTAATTTTATCTATCCTTTTGAATAATCGCTCTCATTCAGGAGAATAAGCAAACATAAACATAATATATATATCATAATTGTTAATCGAAAGGAAATGGGGTAGTCATCAATGCAAAAGCTTTTTGTAACGGTTCTCATCCTTTTTCTCCTATCAGGCTGTGGTACAGATTATCATTCTAATACGATTACTTTAGCTAGTCAAAACAAAGAAAAGGTAATCGAAACGGAAGCGATATACATCGGCTTGATTGATTCACACTCAATCGAAGTCTTCATCAACAAAGAGCCTTACGCACTCCAAATCAATGAAGCTCAACAGGAAATTGCTGAAAAACTCCCTACGAAAAAAAGGATTTCCATCAAGTATTATTATGATAAAAAAACAACACAATACCAATTATTAAGCATTCAACAAAAAGGGGACTGACCCTAATTATTAGAGTTAGTCCCTATCAAAAATTAAATTTCATTTTCAGTAGTTGACGATGTTGATTGGCTTTCCTGCAATTCGGTTTGAATTTCTTCTATCGTTTTGCCTTCAGTTTCTATACCGGCCTCTTCCGCTTGCTCTTTAACATCGTCCACATTCAATTTGCCACCGTCCTTACCCATTTCAAGCATTGCTTCTCTTAATTCCTCTTGAATCTCTTCAATTGATTTTCCTTCCGTGTCAATTCCGGCCTGTTCAGCTCTTTCGATAATTTGTTCATCTGTCAATTTCTCGTTAGGATTTGGGCGTATTTCCTTCATTTCCTCTTCAATTTCCTCTATCGTTTTTCCATCTGTATCAATTCCGGCATTTTCAGCCATCTCAATTATCTGTTCATCAGTTAGCTCTTCTTGAGCAAATCCCTGTCCACCATTTTGCTGCATTTCTGGATTCCCATTTGCCTCACTTGCTTCCTTAGATGCTTCACTTTCATTTCCACAGCCTGCTAGTAAGAAAATTGCTAGCATCGTGCTGCCAATTACTATATTTAATGAACGACTCATTTAGCTCCTCCTTTATTCCTTGCTTATAAATGAATATACAGGGGAAATATGTCAGGAGGATGTCAGACTTAATAATTAGTAAATAACTGTATTGCAAAAAGAACTATTTTCGATAGGCTCCATCTATAACCGGCATGTTTAACAACAATCTCTTAGAAAAGGACTAAAAAAAGAGGTTGGTTCAAAGCATGTAGCTTTTCTGAACCAACCTCATATCATTCACTAGCTTTTCGTTCTTAACTGTTTGTCTAAATAAAATGTCCCAAATGGAATAAATGATAAAAATACAGCCCAAATTCCCCATAAAATAGACCAGCGTTTTTGAAATTTGACAAAAGCTACAAGGATGACAAATGCAACAAATAGAAATCCATGTAAGCCACCAACGATTGTTACAGCGATCGGAAAATCAAAGAAATATTTTAATGGCATCGCAATAAGCAATAAAACTAAATACGAAATCCCTTCCAAAATCCCTGAAAAACGCAAAACTCCTACCGAACTGTTAAACACCAAATCAACCCCATTTTCACATTTTATATGTTTATTATACAAGCTCCTAGCTAGCGAATAACGAAAATGTTTGACAATTTTGCTAATAACTAATAGTTTGCAACTTTTTCAACGGCTGTTTTCGTAAACTTTGTTGTTGATTTCCACTGCTTGCGGTTCGTTCTCTGCTTTAACTCAACCGCCTGTTGGTCTCCCTTTAACACGATTCTCTATTCTGGAGTCTCACGCCCTCACTCCAATCAACGAAGTATATATAAATTTAGAAAAGAGCTATACAATTAACAACTAGATGGATTGGTACAGCAAAAAATCAGCGAGAATTTGTCCCGCTGATTCATTCTAACCTTTATTTTATTTTAAATTTATTAATCGTTTCTTCTAGTTCAAGGATCGTATTTGATAATGATGCTGCTAAATCCCCTAGTTCCTCGGCTGATGCTGCTTGTTCTTCTGTTGTTGCTGTTACTTCCTCTGTTGTTGCTGAAGAAATTTCTGCAACCTCAACCATTTCATTGATTGCGATTTCTACCTTTTCTTTATTTTGATTGATTTTCGCGATCGAAGCTTCAACATAATCGATTTCACTAATAATTGAATTGGTTCCTTCAAGAATATTTTCGAACGCATCCATCGTATGGTGAATGGAATTTGTTTGTTCCTTAAATAAGGAGATCGTTGTTTTCACTAGCTCTACAGATTTTCGCGTTTGGGTTAATATACTAGCGATAACAGTTTCAATTTTTAATGAAGAGCTCTTTGTTTGATCTGCTAGCTTCCGTATTTCTGAAGCAACTACCGCAAACCCCCGACCTGCAGCCCCAGCCCTTGCAGCTTCGATACTCGCATTTAATGATAAGAGATTTGTTTCTTCACTAACGCTCTTAATCATTTCAACGATGTCTTTAATCTGGGCGATTTCACGGTTAAGTGCATCCATTGTTGTATCAACCTGTCCGATATTTGTTCCCATTTCTTCATTTTTATCAGTTAATTCCTTAATCGTTTCAATCGATTGGCTACTAAGTTTTTTCGTTGTTTCCGTAATCGTTTGCACCTTTTCCATATTATGTGCAACTTCATTAATTTCACTAGATAATTCCTTCATTTCGCGGTTCGTTCTTTCAGAATAATCTACCTGGCTAACAGCCCCCTTTGCAACTTCCTCTATCGCTGAAGCAATTTGCTCAGTTGCTGCTGCAGATTCTTCTGCAATCCTTTTTAAATCTACAGCACTCTTAACCGCATGTGTAGATACTCGTTTATTTTCTTCAATCATATTCGTAATATTGTCAATCATTGTATTGTAGCTTTTGCCAAGTTGTCCAACTTCATTTTTATATAAATAGTCAGCGCGATCAGTTAAGTCTCCTTTTTCCGCTTCCTTCATAATCGCAACAATTCGATTAATCGGTTTAATCATCCCTTTTGCTAATAGAATGCTAGCAAATACTGATAATAGAACGAACAAAGCAATAATTCCATAAACGAGATAAATCACTTGATTAATTTCTTTCATTAAATATGCTTTGGATGTAGAAACGGAAACCTTCCACCCATTACTGCTATCACTTACAGATACTAGGTGGCTATCTTTCTTATCAGATTTATACTCTGTTCCAACGAGTTTCTGATTATTACTTGCAATAATAATACCTTCATTATTTATTACTGAAATCTCTCTTCCTATATTCTTTTCTTCGACTCCTAATACATCGTTAAAAAGTTTGCTATCAGCCATGAGAATCAAAGTTCCGAGCCGGTCATACTCTCTATATAAATAAATATTTTCAAAGTCTTTTTCAACGCCTGAGCCCCAATAGACAGCACCAGATAACTCCTCTACCTTTTCAGGGATGTCTGAATTTAAGTAGTTTTCTAATTTAAATTTGCTTGTCGAATCAGATTCACCATATAGCATACCTTCTTCATTGACAAAGAGCATGCCTCGTGCAAATTTATTTGTAAAAGTAATACTAGAAAAGTACTCCGTCGCCTCTCTTTCCTTCATGAGGATTTGAAACTCCGTTAACCCTTCATTGTCTTTAAGCGTTTCCATAAAATCCATATTTGAAAATGGGACTATTGTTAAGTTCTCAAACTCTTTAAGCGAATTGTTTACATTTTTTGTTACTTGAGTGCCTATTTCATCGTTCATATTTGATACTTTATTTTCAATCGTAGCTGATGAAACAAAATAAACAACATTACCAATAATCAAACTAGGAATAAGTGTAAATAATAGCAAAAACAAAATAATTCTTGATTTTAATGTCATCCCAACAAATAGTTGAGGAAGCTTAAATTGATTCTTTCGATCTTTTTGTCGTTTCTTACTTATTGCTGGTTTCTGTTTTGGTTGTTTTCTTGTACGCAAACCTATTTCCCCCTACCTGAATAAATTTCAATATCCCCATATTAAAATGAAACGATGTTTCTTAAACTTTGCTGCTTTATATATATTTCTTTGATTTACCTTTGCAAGTAAAACATAAGAGTCATACTCTCTTAATATTTTGAACTAGTTTTACGTCCTTCTTCATTGCAACTCTTCGAAGGAGTCTCTTAAATCCTCTACTAACAATCTATTCTTGAAAAAATCCAACACTAGTACAGGAGTTATATATGTATTCGCTTCCAATTATACTATAATTCTCCTATATTTTCTTTAAAATCCCGAAAAAAATAGTGATATTTTACTATTTTTATAGTTAATAATTGGAATGTATGTAGTCTATAACGAAGTAGGATATATAGATTATAAATTAATGTACTACATCTATCTTAATGGAGATGTTTTAATAAAGTAGTTTTTTTCTTAAACATTAATTTTAAGACATAAGTAAATTGCGGGGAAGTATTTTTATATGTTTCGGCTAAAATATAACTTACTTCCTATATATCATAATCACGTTCTCGTTCTTCAATGTCTAATAAAAACAAATATCAATACTAAAAAGGTGCAAGCTCCAACAAAACTTTTGCTCCAATTCCAGTTATAAAGGAAACGATCGCAAAAACGATAATAAAAGATGGATACTTAACGAAAGAACAAATTTACGGAAAATAACTTCTTAATAGGAAAGGACCAGAATCCTTGATAATAGGCTACTGGTCCTTTTTCTATTGTTAACTTGCTATTGTTTCATTTACATTCTCTTTCGCTAATCTTTGCTTCTTCGCCTTTTTGAAATGTAACAGCTCATAAATGACCGGAATGACGACTAAGGTCAACACAGTTGCGACACTTAATCCTCCAATAACAACTACTGCTAAGCTTGAAGATACAAGGTTACCCGCTTCAGCTTCCTTGAAAAGTAACGGGAGCATTGCACTTATTGTCGCAACTGCAGTCATAATAATTGGACGCATTCTTACAGATGCTGCTTCTACAAGGGCATCACGGATAATCATTGTTTCTTCATTTTGTTTGACTCGATCAAGTAATACAATCGCATTTGTGACAACGATTCCGATTAACATTAATGCGCCTAATAATGTCGTAACGTCAACGGTAATGCCACTGATGATAATACCTAAAATTGCACCAATTGCCGCGAGTGGTAATGAGAAAAGAATCGCAATTGGGGCACGCATCGTTTTGAATGTAATAAGCATAATTAAGAACACAATCCCAATTGAAGCTAGCATCGTCATAAATAAATCATTAAAATCGCTTGCTTGGTCAACACTTGCTCCTCCGATTAAAACCTCAGTATTATCCGAGATTTCTATGCCATCCTTTTCCCCATCACCAAATATCTTTTGATTGATTTCACTTGAGATGGCTGAAAGTTTTTCTGGCTCAATGGTTGCTGTGACTCGAATATATTGTTCACCATCTTTATGGAATGAGCTTGTCGGCTCTTCATTCCTTTCAAGCTTCGCAACTTTCGAAATCGGTGTCATCCCTGTTTCGGTCATAATTGGTACATTTAACAAGTCCTTTTCAGTTTCAGGATTATATAATGGTTCAAGCATAACTGCTGTTTGGATGTTATTCATCTCAATCATTCCAAGTGGTGTTTGGTTCAGCATGACAGCTGCTTGACTAGAAATTTGGTCAGCCTTCGCAACACTCGGATTGACTGCAAATGAGTAAACAACCTTCGTTTCTTCTTGATTTGTGCTTACTTTTTCAATACCATCAATGTCCTTAATCTCAGCCCGAACCTTTTCAGAAACAGTAATTAGTTCGTCAAGATTATCACCGACAACATCGATTGTAATGGAGGTTGCTCCACCACCCATGAGTGAAGCCTCTGTAGCTTCTAGTGTTGCATTTTTATATTCATCCTTTTGGGAATTTATCTTTTTAACAACTTCTTTACTATCTACATCTTTTTCGAGGGTAGTCAAAATTTGTGCCTCTGTTGGATTACCTACACCACCATATTTAGCTGCATCTTGATCATTTCCTACTTGAAGGTAAACATTTTTTACCCCATCTTGCGCTAATACAAATTCCTCTAGTTTTTCAGCACCTGTTTTTACCGTTTCAATAGGTGTCTCATTTGGATAAGTTAAGCCAACATAAACATAATCTGGTTTCGTTTTATTTACAGATCCCTTAGGTAAGACTAAATAAGCACCGACTGAGCCAGCAAATACAATAAATGCAGTAAGCAATACAACCCATTTATGATTTAATGACCATGTTAACATTTTTGCAAATTTAACTGATGGCTGATGCTCTTTAATTTTTGCATGTTTAAGTAATCCAGCACTCATGACAGGCACGACTGTAATCGCAACAATTAACGAAGCTAATAATGAGTAGGTAATGGTTAACGCAAATGGTAATAGGAAATCTTGTAGACTACCATTTAACAGACCCATTGGTAAGAATACAGCTACCGTTGTTAAGGTAGAAGCAGTAATCGCTTTTCCAACCTCTTTTGTTGCATCAATTACCATTGCAACTGAAAATTTTTCTGTTTGGGAACGACGGAAAATATTTTCAATGACGACGATACTATCATCGACTAAACGGCCAACTGCGACGGCTACTCCACCGAGTGTTAAAATATTTAAGGTTACACCTGATTGTGACAATAAAAACAGAGTAAACCCTAAAGATAACGGAATTGATACGATTGTAATTAATGTTGAGCGTAGGTTACGTAGGAATATCATAATGACAATTGTTGCAAATAGAGCACCTAACAATACTTCCTTAATCATACTGTGGACAGAGGACTCAACAGAATCAGACGTTGCTAAAATCACATTTGCCTCAAGATTGTCATATTTTTCATTTATTTCATCAGATACTTTTTCAATTTCCTTACTAATGGATACAGCGTTTGAATGGCTATCTTTTGTTGCAATTAAAACAAATCCGTCCTTACCATTTAACTTTGTTAATGTCTTATCCTGCTTTTCGACAGACACGCCTGCTATATCCTTAAGTGGTACAGCTGGTATGACCTCAGTGTTTTGTAGCTTCTCTAATGTATTCACATCACCAATTACTTTTATATTTGCTGTTTTACCATCAATCTCTTTTTCTCCAACAGCTGTTGCAAGATTTTGTCCTTGAAGGAGAGTCATGACACTTTCCATTGTGACCTGCTTCTCAGCCATTTTCTTTTCATCTAACTTCACTGAAATATACGATGGAATTTTTCCATTCATTTGAATGTCTGCTACACCAGCGATATCCTTATAATATGGAACGATTTCTTCCTCTGCATATTCTATTGTTTTTGGCGTCACTCCTTCATCAAAGGTTAAAGCAATATATGAGATCGGGATCATTGACGTATTAAGTTGAACAACATTTGGCTTTGAAACATTTGCTGGAAGGGTCACATTCGCAAGTGCTTCCTCAATTTCTCGCTTTGCTTCCTTCTTATCAATCGTTGATTCAAAATTAATATCAATTGAGGAATAGCCATCACCTGTTGTTGAAAAGACATTCGTTTTTCCATTTACACTATTTACTGCCTTCTCAATTGGCGTTGTTACTTGCTCCTCCATCATCTTTGTATCTAAGCCTTCACCAACTGTAACAACTGAGATGAATGGTTGATCTGCTGATGGCAAAAACTCCATCGGCAATCTGAAATAGCTTAATACCCCCATAACTAAAATAAGCATGGACAGTAAAGTTACAGCTGCTTTGTTCTTAAAAGACCATTTTGTAAACCAAGACATGTTCTTAAGCTCCTTCCAATTTTTCCATTTAATGTTTTCTTGCTAACCTGTCATTATTTTAATTGGAAAAACTGGAGGCTATAATTGCCTTAAGCTGTAAAAGCATCTACGACTTCAGACGTATTTCACTTTAGTCCTTTAAATTACTCAATATTTTTTCGTTAACAGTACTTAACTTTTGACTATTTATGTTTAAAATAGAACATAGCAGCATGAGATACTAGTGAGAGGAGAGAAGTCTGATGTTTTTTATGATGTTAACAACTTTAATGAGCTTGCTTTTAACTGGTATTGTCTTAATCTTTCATTCTTCCTATTTAATTGGCGGTGGAATGTTATTAGCTGGAGGAAATTTTTATTATTTCTTTAGTAACTATTATAAAAAAAGAAAAGCGAAACAAAAAAAGAAATCTAACGAAGGATATACGGATTGGACCTGTGATTGCGTCAGTATGGACTGTTCAAATGTTAAGACTTTCAAAAAAATGGATTGTGATCGCGGCCCTGATTGTGATTGTACTCCAGACTGCTCAAATTAATATAGAGGTGGATAGTAGTGAGAGAGCTTATTGAGATGATTCCATGTCATCGAATCCCTGAAAGATGTTTACATATAAACGGCAAACCGATGTCCTTGTGCACAAGGTGCTTCGCCATCTTACTCGGCTATATATTTACTCCAATTGCAGTTTTTGCTGCTCTATCAATCCCCATTTGGGTTTCTATCCTGATGGCTGTCCCAATGTTAATCGACGGTTTCACTCAACGTTGGAATTGGCGAAAAAGCTCAAATTCAATCCGTTTTCTTACAGGCTTCACATTTGGCATTGGGCAGGCACTCTTTATTTCAACTGTAGTATGGAAAACAGTTGAATTGCTGAATTGACGATGAGGTAATCCTTTTAAATTTCAGGGCTAATCTAGAAAACTAAGAGTATAGAAGAGGCATCGCTACCAAGCTCACTGCACAATAGCCTTCATACAAAACGCTTGGAATTGAATCTAAATATTCACTCCAAGCGTCCGCTTTAATTGTTTATTTTCTATCTTCTAATACACGGATGAATTCCCTCATATAATCTGGCAAATCTGGTGGACGTCTGCTTGAAACAAGATGACCATCAACTACAACTGCTTCATCATGCCAAATCGCCCCGGCATTTTCCATATCATCTTTAATACCTGGTGTACTTGTGACGTTCCGACCTGATAAAATTTTTGCCGAAATTAGTACCCATCCAGCATGGCAAATTTGACCAATCGGCTTTTTCTGTTCATCCATCTGTTGCACAAATTCAAGCACCTCTTCGAAGCGACGAATCTTATCTGGTGCCCAACCCCCAGGCACAAGCAAAGCGTCATAATCATTTGCAGAAACATCTGAAAAGGCATAGTCTGATGTAGCTGGAACACCATATTTACCGATATACTTTACATTTGCATCTTCACCGGCTAAATGCACAATTGCACCTTCCTCACGTAAACGATGAATCGGATACCATAACTCTAAATCCTCAAACTCATCATGAACAAAGCTTAACACCTTTTTACCTGTTAATCTCATAATGTTTGTCCTCCTTTTTTTCCGAATAGTGGATCGGTTTTCTTAGTTCAATTAAAAGTTTCCTAACTTCTAGGCGCATTTAAAATGCACAAATACTAAGTATAACTGTTTATACTTTTATTAACAAAAAAAGTCATATAGGTGTATGTATACCCTTTATGACTTTTTTAATAATCCATTTCAGTTAGTAAGCTAGCTGTTTGTTCATCTGTTATTAATACATTCGCATACTTTCCCTTTAACGCTCCGTAAATCGCCTTTACCTTTTTAGAACCGCCTGCAACAAGAATTGATTTTTCCTTTTTAGAAAGCTCATCAAGTTCAATTCCAATTGTGCGGTTATTTAAATTCTCTACACAAATTTCCCCATTTTTATCAAAAAACCTTGAACAAATTTCTCCAACCGCCTTTGATTGAATTAAATGCTGCTCTTCCTTTGAAAAATATTCTGCCTGTAATAGAACCGAATCAACAACAGGTGTCCCTACGCTGAAAACCGCTATATTTGCCTGTTTCCCCAATTTTAGTATTTTATGAATATGGCGGTCAGCCTCTATAGCCTGCTTGACAACAATATGATCAACGATTGCTGGTAACGGTAACAAAAACGTTTGGGTATTAAATGCTTCTCCAAATAAATGAATGATTTCTGAAGCATATGTTTTTGTTTCAGAATGACTTACTCCACCATTTAATTGGACAACCTTAGTATTTTTAACTGGCTTCGGCTTAAGTTTTGTAGCTAATTCATACACTGTTGTTCCCCATGAAGTAGCGATTAAATCGTCATCTTTTACAACTTTATTTAAATAGCTAGCAGCAACCTCACCTAGATGTCGTTTAATAAATGTATGGTCATATTCTGAAACTGAAGCAATAATGACTTCCTTAAGTCCGAATTTTTCTT
Organism: Metabacillus sp. 22489; assembly: GCF_052044855.1. Classification (NCBI taxonomy): domain Bacteria; kingdom Bacillati; phylum Bacillota; class Bacilli; order Caryophanales; family Bacillaceae; genus Metabacillus; species Metabacillus sp. 22489. The sequence continues at coordinate 70,345 of NZ_JBQENT010000005.1, read as the reverse complement.
TAAGCCGTTCTGTCAGAACCTCACCTGCTTCAACAGGATTATGAATTTTCACTTCAACGATGCCTGTATCTTTAGCTTGTTTTAATAACCTGGAAACAGTTGGTCTAGATACATCTAGTTTTTTAGCTATCTCCTGTTGACTGTAATCTAATTGGTAATAGAGTCTAGCAACTTCAATGATTTTTGTAAGCTTTTCTTTTTCCATTTATACAGCACCTATTTTATTTGTTTTTGCTGTTTTCGCATCCTTTGTTGCTTGCAAGTTTCTATACAGTAACCTAGGTTGATTTCTCGTTGCAGGCATTCTCTTTCCACGGACGAACATGGAGCATCCTTGTCGTTATAGCTCCTATTGGTTCCCCTTGTACCGCTTTTCTCCCCAGGAGACTCATGCCTTTCACTCTAACCAACAATTGTTTAAACTAAGCACTTGCTATAAACAATAATCTTTACGAAAAGAGCCTTACTTCATGATAGATTATCATGTGAAAAGAAGAGGCTGACTACATTTAAATAAAGTCAGCCTCGATATTTTCCTTATCCTTGAATAAGTTGTTTCACGCGAGCAACAACGTTCTCAACTGTGAAGCCATATTCAGCTAAAATACGTTTTTCTGGAGCAGATGCACCAAATGTATTGATTGCTAAAATGTCTCCTTCATCACCAGTATAGCGATCCCATCCTAGTGGAGAAGCCATTTCAATTGCTAAACGTTTCTTCACTTCTTTTGGTAATACAGAACGTTTGTATTCTTCTGATTGTGCCTCGAAGCGATCCCATGCAGGCATACTTACTACTGCTGCATCGATTCCTTCACCAGCTAATACTTCTTGCGCTTCAATCGCTAAGCCAACTTCTGAACCAGAAGCAAGAAGAAGAACATCTGCTGTTTCCTTTTTAGCAGGTGATACAACGTAAGCACCCTTTTGAACGCCTTCATACGCAGTTTCTTTTGTACCTTTAATTGTTTTTAAGTTTTGACGAGTTAATACTAATGCAGTTGGAGTTGATGTTGATTCAATTGCTGATTTCCAAGCTGCAGCAGTTTCATTTCCATCTGCCGGACGAACAACAGAAAGATTTGGCATTGCACGTAATGAAGCAAGCTGTTCGATTGGCTCATGTGTAGGACCATCCTCACCAACCGCAATACTATCATGTGTAAATACATATGTTACTGGTAGATTCATTAATGCTGCCAAGCGAATAGCTGGACGTAAGTAATCAGAGAAAACAAAGAATGTTCCACCGAATACATGTAAGCCACCGTGTAAAGCCATACCATTTAATGCTGCACCCATCGCAAATTCACGTACGCCGAACCAGATATTACGTCCGCCATAGTTGTCTCTTGCATAATCTCCAGCACCGTTAATTGTCGTTTTATTTGATCCTGCTAAGTCAGCTGAACCACCAAAGAATGATGGAAGATTTTTTGCAATTCCGTTTAATACTTCACCTGAAGAAGCACGTGATGCAAGACTTGAACCTTCCTCATAAACTGGAATGTCCTTATCCCAGCCTTCTGGAAGCTCACCGCTAATTGCTGTTTGGAATTGTTTTCCTAGTTCAGGATATTCTTTGCTATATGCAGCAACTAATTCATTCCATTCATTTTCTTTTGCTTGACCTGCTTCTTTAACTGTTTTCTTGAAGTGCTCATATACTTCTTCTGGTACATAGAAATCCTCTTCAAAAGTCCAGTTGTAAGCTTCTTTAGTTAATTTAATTTCCTCTGCACCAAGTGGAGAACCGTGAGAAGCAGATTTACCAGCTTTGTTTGGAGAACCATAGCCGATAGTTGTTCTTACTTCAATTAAAGTTGGTTTGTCTAATTCTTGTTGAGCTTGTTCAATTGCTTTTGAAATTTCGTTCAAGTCGTTTCCATCTTCAACGCGAATTACTTGCCATCCTTGTGCTGTGAAACGTTGTTCAACATTTTCAGAGAAGGATTTATGTAAATCTCCATCTAGAGAAATATCATTTGAATCGTAAAGAACAACGAGACGACCAAGCTTTAAATGACCTGCTAAAGATGCTGCTTCAGATGAAATACCTTCCATCAAGTCACCATCTCCGCAAATTGCATATGTAAAGTGGTCAACAACATTATAAGAAGGCTTGTTGTAAGTTTCAGCTAAATGACGTTCTGCCATTGCCATACCGACTGCCATTGCAATCCCTTGTCCAAGTGGACCAGTTGTTGCATCAACACCAGCAGTGTGACCGTATTCTGGGTGTCCAGGAGTTTTACTTCCCCATTGTCTAAATGATTTTAAATCATCCATAGATACGTCATAACCAGTTAAATGCAATAGGCTATATAGAAGCATAGAACCATGGCCTGCAGAAAGGACAAAGCGATCACGGTTAAACCAGCTTGGATTTGATGGATTCACGTTCATAAATTTTGTCCATAAAGTATACGCCATTGGTGCTGCACCCATCGGCATACCTGGGTGACCAGAATTTGCTTTTTCAATTGCATCAATTGACAATGTACGAATTGTTTCAATTGATAATTTTTCTGTTTGTGTTAATTCACTCATTTTCATTTCCCTCCGTTAATTACATTTTTTTTGACTAGCAGTAATTAATTTACCTTAACTGCCTCATCAAATAAGACGCGACCTTCCTGAATTAGCAATTGTCCTGATGGCTGATTTGATAAAGTCCATTCTAAGACTGCCTTTTTTAATTGATTTGCTAAAAGGCGATCAATAGCAGTTGGATATGGTCCACCACATTGTGACTCTTCAATTTCAACCACCTTCCAGTCTAGGTCAAAATCCTGAAAATGTACAGCCAATGCATTCGGATCGACTGATTCATTCATTAGGAAAAACGTATATGTCTCATCATTTGCTTCTTTGTTGCGAATATGCTCTTTTAACTGTGCAATTTTTTCCTCACTAACGTTGTCAACAACCTCTGCCTCAACAGCTAGCGCTGAATTTGTTAATAATGCAGATACACCTTGACCTGGGATTTGGATATTAAATAATCGAACCTTCCCGTATAATAAAGAGCTCGCTGTATCTCTAACACTTTCAATACATTCGACAATTGAATTTAACGCAGTGTCATATCCAAGCGTAAATTGGTTGCCCTTAATATTATTAAAAATACTGACCGGAACATACAAGTGATTTGCTGAAAAGGAAATATTTTTCGTCTCATTTCCACCTAATACGATAATTTTATCTAAGGCAGATAGCTCCTCGGAAATTTCCTTCTTATGTTCATTCCAAGCCTCGATTGGGAAGCTAGTCAATACATTTCGATGCGAACTTAACTGACTAGTCGAATTCTTTACCGTCAAATCATTAAGTTCAATTCTTTTTGAAAATTTATTATATTCAAGCCCAAAAACCGTTTCCCCTTGTTTAGCCAATCCGTCAATAAGAGGACGAACGATTAGACTTGTTCCTGCTGAAGCCAAACCTAAATGAACTAAACCTATTTTCATTCGACGTAACCTCCCTTACACAGAAATTTCGTTCAACACACAGTGAACAATTGTTACCATAGTTAGTATACATGAAAGGAGGAAAAAGATAAATAATAAAAAACGGTAATTTTCAAAAAATATCGACTTTATCTGTTCTAGCTTTTTCTATCAGCTATTGGGAGGCGAATGATAAAGGATGTAAACTTATCATTTGATTCACATAAAATCGTTCCATTATGTTTTTCGATTATCGTCTTACAAACGTAGAGCCCGATCCCTGTTCCAATCCTTTTCGTCGTGTAAAAGGGTTCAAAGATCGCCTCTCTCCTCTCATCTGGAATTTTTGGTCCATTGTTTGTAATCGAAAAAATGATTACATCATCCTTTTTGTCACTTTTTATCGATATAACCCCTTTTGCTGATCGTTCCTTTATTGCATCTATTGAATTTAGAATGATATTTACTAGCACTTGTTTAATTTCGTCTTTAACAGCAAAAATCATACAGGCTGGATCAATTTCCGTATTTATCTCAACATCAGCATCTACAATGCTTGGGTATAAAAAGGATAAAATTTCGTTAAGAAGCTCCTCTATTCGAATTTCTTCTGGATGGTTCACAACATTTTCTAACCTTGAAACATGAAGAAATTGTGTAATCCGAAAATTTAATTGATCTAATTCATGTTCGATGGTTTCCATATATTTCAACGAGGGGTTTTCTAGCTTCAACAGCTTCATAAAGCCCATGACCGCAGTAAGTGGATTTCGAAACTCGTGTACAAAGCTTGAGGACATTTGACCAAGAAGTGTTAACCGATCCTGATGAGATTGATTGACAAAGACCATTTTCTTTTTTAGTTCACGATCTTTTATTTCGGCGTATCTCGTTACAGCATGGTAACAAAATTGATCAGCATGTAGATTTACCTTTTCAATAACCGGCTTTAACTCACTAAGAGATAATCCAGAGTTCATGAAATAAGATAATACTAGACGTCTCCCTACGTTTACGTTAAAGACAAGCTCCCCAATATTCCTACTGATAAACACTCGATCCTCTGCTACCTTATATGCTAACTCCTTCATAAGTTCTTCTGAAACAGAATTAAGCAATATTTTTTTTAGCAATTCGTACATGGCCATTCCATTTCGTTTGACGATTTCATTTTTATGTAAATCTTTATCCTCTAATAAAATTGTTTCCTGCCATGTTTTTATAAATTCGTGTTCTCGCTGTTCTAAGTATTGAACTAGCTTTTCCTCTGTTGTTAAATTCATGCTCCCCCACCGCTTTCGTTGTTTGAAATACCTATATAAAATTTTGACAAAATCCGATAAAAACCTTTTTTTGCTTAAGATTTTTTTCTTCAATGCTTACTTTACGTTTCCGTTCCTATTAACATGGCTTAAAAAATAACACTGTTCATACACATCACCAAAATGAAAAAAGTGTTCGTCACACATAAAGTGACAAACACTTATTCAAGCAAACCGTATTTTTTTCTAAACCGCTGCAATATTTTTATCCAGCTATTTGCAAAAACAATGATAAAAAACGCATTAGAGACAGCATGAGCTAAATCAAAATAAATGCTTGCCGCATAATACTTAATGACTTCCTCTAAACGAAAATTATCGCCGAGACTTACGACATACCATAAATTCATAATCCAACCATATACTATTCCAGAGGTAAATCCATAAATAACTCTTCCATATGTCCTTTGCATAAACGATGTATTCCGTAAAAATCCCGCAACCAAACCGAGCATTCCCCATGAATACATTTGCCAAGGTGTCCAAGGACCTTGCCCTAAAAACAAATTAGATACTAATGCAGCAAGCGCCCCAACAACAAAGCCACTTTCTGCTCCAAAGACAAGTCCCGTCATGATGATGACAAATGATGTAGGCTGCACACTGGGGATCGCGGCAAATGGTACACGGCTTACTGCAGCAATTGCAGCTAATACCGCTAGCATGACAAGCTCTCTCCCAGTGACACGCCTTTTCTCAAAGCGAATAACAAAAGGGAGAAACGTTAATAAAGTGATGATTCCACTTACTAGCAAAAAATGCCTGTTAACAAGAAGTGGTGTCAAAATAAGAAGGCAGCCAATAATGACAATGCTCGAAATAAGGATTACTCGTGTACGCGCCAATATTCCTTTGCCTCCTCTACCGTTAATACACTCGGTACATCGCTTCCTCTCGTCATCCGATTGAGTACAGTTGTATAAAATGCATTTCCCTGAAAAAAGTCCTTCGCTGCCGCTGCAGTTGTAATGGCCCCTTGGAACATCATTGCACATCTTGTTGCATATTTTGCGGCGAATTCAATATCATGTGTAACCATGACAATTGTTAAGCCCTCATTCTGTAATGACTTTAATAAATCGCCAAATCTTAACTTTGCCTCTGGATCAAGACCTTTTGTCGGCTCATCAACAAGGAGAAGCTTTGGTTTTGCTAAAAGCACCCCTGCAAGTGCGGCTTTTTGCATTTCTCCTCCACTTACATCGTATGGATGGTGATGCTTAATATGGTGAAGCTGAAAAACATCAGCTAACCGTTCAATTTCCGCTTTTCCCTTTTCAAGTTGCTGAAGCTTTATAATCTCCTGCCATTCTGACTCAATTGTCTCCTGTACAAAAAACAGCTTTGGGTTTTGTGGGAGATAGCCAATTTCAGTTGGTAACTGTCTTTTTCTCTTTTTCCCTTGATAATAGACTGAGCCACACTGCGCCTTTTCAAGACCTGCCATAATTTTTAATAATGTTGATTTTCCAGTCCCATTTGCCCCAACAATTGAAAGCCATTCTCCTTGATAGACTGTTAACGATAACCGATCAAGAATTTTCGCAGTATCCTTATCATATTGAAAATCAATATCCTTTAATTTCAACAGTTCCTCTGAAAACCTTTTTGCTATGTTAGGCACTGTTACTGCTTCAACCTTGTGCTTCTTAAGCCAGCTCTTACCTTCCTTTACCGACAATGGAATCAGTTCATTCTGGATCACCTTTGAATGCTCAATATATAATCTTGCTGGACTTGGTAAATAAGGATATAACGGATGATTTCTGTTTTGAGCAAGGCTGCTGATTACCTCTCTCGGATGATCAAATGCAGCAATTTCACCCTCAACTAAGACTATCGTTCGATCGGCAATCCCGAAAAGCTCCTCCAACCGATGCTCTGCAATTATGACAGTTATCCCAAACTCTTCATTCATCGTTTGCAGCATGCCGATAAATTCTCTTGCTGCTACCGGATCTAATTGTGATGTCGGCTCATCAAGCAATAACAATTTAGGCTCTAGCAATAAGACAGAGGCTAAGTTAACCAATTGCTTCTGTCCACCTGATAACTCATGTGTTTTGCGATTTAGCAAGCCTTCTAGCCCGAAGAAATGAACAATTTCTGCAACACGCTTTCGCATTTCCTCCGTCGATGCTCCCATATTCTCCAGGCCAAAAATCAGCTCCTGTAACACATTATCCATGACAATTTGATTTTCCGGATCTTGAAAAACCATTCCAATATTTTGTGCCATCTGCTCTGCCGATGCCGTCGATAAAGCTTGTCCTTCAAGGAAAAACTCTCCTTCTATCGTACCGTGTGGAGCAATTTCTCGTTTGATTAGCCTTAGTAAGGTAGATTTTCCGCTTCCAGATGGCCCACATAATACAATAAACTCACCTTGTTGAATCGTAAACGAAAGATCATTTACAACACGCTTCTTTACATCAGGATATGTAAAGCTTACATGCTTCGCTTCCAAAAATGCCATCGTATCCCCTCCCTTCCTTCAATTAAAAGCGGTGAACTTAAATATAAGAAATAAAGAAACAGATAAAACCATTCTCTTCCTTGAATCGACATCGTTTCTAATATTGGATAAATACTTAACACTCCATCACCTAGCCACCAACCAAATAACGCTATCGTAAACAGTGCAAGGATGTAAATGATCGCTAGCAAATCCTTCCCCTTCAGCTTATAAGGCGTATACTTACTTCGTTTTTTCACTCCATACCCTCTGGCAGCCATTGAATCTGCTGTTTGAATCGCATCCTCCAATGACCATGTAAGCAATATTTGCACGAGCAAGATGCCGTTTTTCGCTCGTTCCTTTAGCTTTCCTTCAGTTACTGAAAGGCCTTTCCCTTTTTGGACAACCTCAATTTCCTTCAATCGTCTTCGTAATAGAGGGACAAACCTCATCGAAAGCATTGTCAGCAATGCCCATTGTGGTAACCATTTTGCAAATAAAAATAAAAATTTATCTGCGGTTATCACATGATTATACGAAGCAAACAAAACGATAAGAGTAAAAATGGACAATGCCAAAATAAGACCCTGGATTACCGCCTCAAGCATAATCGGGTTATGATGGAAATAAAACAAAATATGTGTTCCGCGATGATTAATAAGTGGATTTATGAGTAAAAAAAAGCCGGTCAGGATGATTAGCATCTTAAACCATTTTTTTAACGCTTTCCCTTTATCTAATTGATAATTAAATAAAATAAAAATAATTGCGCCAACAAGCAAAAACACCGGATGCTTATAAAGCATAACCAGTGCTGCTGCCCCAACATAATATAAAAAAAGTACAAAAGGGTGGAAAGCATGAACCCCTCTAGACATTACTTTTCATCCTCTACATAATTCGTCGTATAAATCCATTGTACTGTATCCCCATTTTTCACTTGGACTGCACCTGAACTTCTCGTTAATTTCACACCATTCTTTTTAACCATCCAGCCGCTTAAAGGTCCTTTATCAAATTCATATAGGTTATTTATCCCTTCGACATAAGCTGAAGAGCCGCTCCCAGTAACACTAACTTGAATTCCTCTTTGCTTAAGAATAGCTAGCGTTACATCGATTACTGTTTGCCCTTCTTTTATTTCAACCTTTGTAGGTGACAAAATTGTCCCAGTATCACTAACTACTGATACAGTTACCGTCTGTTTTGGTTCTGCCTTCTGAGTTGGTGTTGTTTGCTGCTTATTAGGTGTAGCTGCAGGCTTAGTCGGTTGTTTAGTCGGTTGTTTCTCTTCAGTTGGTTTAGTCGTTGGCGTCTTCTTTGTTGATTGCTCTGTGCTATTTGTCGTTGTATTATTTGAAGCTGTGTTGTTTGTTGTTGATTTATTTGGTGTCTCTGTATTTTCCTTACCTGTTGTCTCGTTCGTGTTTGTTGAAGTTTTTGGTGCAGTATTTATCGTTTCGTTCTTTTTCGTATTTGATGATGGTTCTGTATTTTCCACAGACTTTTGAGTGCTGGCTGAATCATCTTTTGCTTTCCCGTCAGTCTCCTGCTTTTCTTCTATATTATTCGTCGTATCCGTTTGCTTTGATTCAGCTTTTTTATCGGCCTGCTCCTCTTTATCCTGAGTATCGGCTACATTTTCCCCTGAAGCCTTTTCTCCAGCTGCGGATTGGTCTGTCATTGGAACAACTTCATCCTTTGCACAACCGGACATAAAAACAAAAAAAGATAGAAGAGCAATCAACATTATTTTCCCCATCTTCATTTCAAAAACCTCCTATCTCCATTACAGTACAAATTATCTCTTCCAAGAATATCATAAACACGCTGTGGCATAAAAATAGGAAAACGCCCTCTAAGGATTAAGAGGGCATTTCTATTAAGCATTTTGTGAGCGACGTCTAGTATAAATAAGTACAGCAGTTCCTATAACCGCAATAACGACACCGATGACAATTAAGTTATAAAGTGGTGTTGCAGTGTTTGGAAGCTGATGTCCTTCCGTTTTTTGCAACTGTTCTACATTGCTATTTCCTTCATTCTGATTTACTTTTGAATTATCGGTGTTTGAAGCTTCATTATCAGTTGCTGGAACAGGCTTGTTATTCTCAACTGGAGCCTCTGGTGCTGGTGTCTCAACTTTATTATCGCTATCCTCTTCAGGTACTACTACTTCTGTATCTGGTTGAGAAAATTGATAGATTGAGCTTTTTCCTTCATTTAGATAATCCTGATATGCTAATAACGCTAATAGCGCTTGTGTGCTTGCCATATAATCGGATTCATTATCAGCAAGTAAATGAGCAAACCCTCCATCTTCTTGCTTAAATGTTAAAAGGTGCTGAATTAGGTTTATGTGATTAGAAGCTGATTCTACAGTCGCTTGCTTCGTAAACTGTTCCCCTGTTGGATCAACACCAACAGCTGTTAATCCAATAATGACTTGTGCAGTTGTTTCACTGGCGTCTCCACCGTTATATTCGTCACTAAATCCTCCATCATTATCCTGCTCACTAGCAATCCACTCAACTGCCTTATTTATTGCAGACTTAACATTTTCTTGGTCTTGATATGGAGCTAATGCTGTAAGGATCATAGCTGTAATATCGATACTTTCCTTACTGTTAGGTGCTAATGACCAGCCACCAGATTCAAGTTGTTCATTTAATAAATACTTAACAAGAGCTTCTCTTGTCCATTTTGCATTACTTGGAATTTCATAGTTCCCACTGTCAAGAGCAATTAATGCATAAGCAACTCCGTTATTTCCTTGAATCGTCATCCGCTCATTATTATAAATTTTTTCTATTAAATCATAGCCAACAAAACTCGAGGCATCTACATTAGCAGAAGTTAAGCTTAAAACAATTTTCTCATAATCTGTAACATTTCTATAGACACCATCTCGATCAATTATTTCCTTTTTAAGCTCTTCTATATATGATTTTGGTAATTCATCGCCAACAATATTTAAAGCAACTGCTGCCATATGATCTTGAATACCATTTGTTGTAAAATATTTGTCAGCTAAATGATTAATAGTTGCATTTACTGTTTCTTTTGTGACAGGGTCAGCTTCAGGTTGTGGTTCTGGATTTGGTTCTGGGGTTGGGGTTGGATTTGGACTTTCCCCTTCAGGTAGCCCATTACCTGTATCTGGATCCTCTTCCTCTCCTGAACCTTCATCATCTACCTTTGGTAATCTTAATTCAATATGATCACCACTTTTAGGAATATATGAAGAAAGGCCTTCCATCATTGAAATATCATTTAAATAAACACTCCAATAATCTGTCTCACCTAGCTCTGTGTTTCCTATATTATTTATAAAGGCAAACCAAGTTGAATCGATTGATGCATCTACTTCGACATTAGCTAATTTCCCTGCTAGCTTTACTGCATCATAGCCACTTGAACCTTTAAAAACGGATACCGTTTCATCAAGTATTTTATTTCCTTTTTGATCGATTGCTGATACTTTCACATCAACCTGTTCATATGGATAGCCTGACACTTTAAAGAGAAGGCTATCACCATTTTTTACAGTATAGCCATCAGCTCCTACTGTAGCAGGTTCACCATTAATACTGAGCGTCCAATATTGCCCTGCAGGTAATGTAACATTCCCTATATTATTAATAAATGGTCCGTATGTCGGGTCTATTGGTGCATCTAATGGAATATCTTTCGCTTCTGTTATTTCCTTTAGGACATCATATGCAGTTTGTCCTTCCTTTATATTTACAGCTGTTAAAGGTAAAACTGCCTCTCCATTGTGGTCAACAGCTGAAATTGTTGCTCCGTTTTCTAACGATGCTGCTTCAACGTTTTGTGGAGTAAACGAAACAACTTGAAAGATTGCAAGTAACATAATCATAAAAATAGCAATAAACCGTTGTGACAAGTATTGTTTGTTCAAAGAATAACTCCTCCTTTATATGTTTTCCCTTTCTTAACTTAAAGAAAGCAATGCAACAAAAAAACACCCCTATGCAGAGATGTGTTTGTTACAACGATATATAGATAAGAGCTATCTACTTCTTTGTTCTCAAACATCATCCCTATCCGCGTAGGTTATTGATGACAAAAAATAGGCAGGTCTCCTGGCTTATGATCAACACTCACTTTACAACCTTCCCATTAAACAACAGTGGTATATCTGTAAAAGAGCTCCCATTTACAGTGGCGGGACCGCGCCGGATTCACACCGGTCTTCCCTTTTCATGATAGACAGCTAAATCTATCAACCTATTTTTATTCTATTAATTTTTAAAATCATTATATGACTTTTTTATCATAGTCTAGGATAAATCACCTGTCAACGTTTGTCATAGAGTTGTTTCATTTTGTTAAAGAATAAAAAATAAATTTTTTATTTAAAACTTGCAACCTTTTTATATGCTTATTCGTATTATAAGTAGGGAATAAAAATTACAACTATAAATGAGGCTGGCAAATAGTCATAAAATGGTCATCTTTGAGGATTTATTAAGATGGTAAACAGTTAGTCTGGAATCATATAAAAAGGACTAGGTTTACACCTAGCCCTTAATAGACTTCATATTATAAATTCACACGCATAACGCGACCGTTGAATTTTTGTGCCCAGTATCCACTTGACATATTTGCAATAGCTACACCAGTTGAGCTTTGTGATCCGATAAACTTACCGCCACCAACATAGATACCAACATGTCCATCTTTTTTATACGTATCGAAGAAGACCATATCTCCTGGTTGCATTTGGCTTGCTGGAACGCGAGTACCTGTGTTTTTAAGAGAATCTGTGCTTGCACCAACATTAACACCTACAGTTGAGAATGCCCAAGCTACGAATCCTGAACAGTCAAAACGTCCATTTGCAATATCAGATGCAGATCTTCCGCCACCGAATACATAAACAGAATTGCCGATATATTTATAGCCTGCAGAAATTAAGTCCTGAACAGTTCCATTTGGATTGACAGGTGTTGATGCTACAGTCGTTTCTTTCTTACTTGACTTTGAATCTGATTCTGTAGAATTAGATTCTGTGCTAGATTTTGAAGAGCTAGCATCGGAATTATCACTAGAATTACTGCTTGAATTTGAATTAGTAGCCTGTGAATCTTGTGAAGCCTGTGCAGCTTTTGCTGCTTCTTCTGCAGCTTTTAAAGTAGATTCTTGTAATGCTAATGATTGATCCTTTTGCTCTAAGCTTTGTTTTGCAAGTTCCTTAGCAGTTTTTTCATCTTTAAGCTTAGCTTTTAAAGCGTCATTTTGTTTCTTTTGTTCATTAACTGTCTTTTGAATACCTTCAATTTCAGCTTTCATGTCTGTTAGCTCTTCTAACTTTTTCACTTTAGCTGCTTGTTTTTCTTTTACAGATTTTTGGTCAGCTTCATGCTGTTGTAGTAATTCGTTATCAGCTTCAACAATTTTGCCAACTGCAATTGCACGATTAACGAAATCACCGAAACTAGAAGAACCAACTAATACTTCTAAGTAATCGACATTTCCTCCACTATGTTGGTAGGAGATAGCACGTTGCTTTAAGATCTCAGTGCGATTTTTAATTGTCTCTTCTAAATCTGCGATTTCTGTTTCAAGCTTACTAATTTCAGCATTTGCAGCTGTAATTTGTGCTTCAATTTCTTTCATCTTTTTATTGTTTTCGCTAATTGCTTGGTCAACAGATTTTGCTTGCTCATTTAGTCTAGCAAGTTCCTCTTGAACCTTTTTTAGTTCCTGTTCAGCGCTTTGTATATTTGCTTGAACTTGTGAACGCTCTTGCTGGATTTCAGACGCCGTTTCAGCTTTTGCTGAAGGAATAGCAAATGAACTACCTAATCCAATCATGACAGCCAAATTCATGACAACTAGTTTCTTATTCGACATTCTCTTCCCTACTTTCCAATTCTTATCCATAATCTGCTCCTATGTATCTATAAAATGATTTTTTATTAAAATATCCAATACTATTTTCTTATTTATGTCACAATTAGAAGTATATCATCAAAAAGTGACAAAAATATGTTTTTAATATTACAATTATATTTCAAATATAACAGTAGCCCCTAAAATTTTACTTATTTAGCCACTATAAAACTCTAACATATATTTATAGTGATTACTAGTGTAAAAAAATAGCAGGTATTTGTTACTATAAACTTTTCATGATAACGGTATCATACTACATAATGTCATCATTAGTATAGTTTTTTTGTTAAAATCTATCGAAATTCCCGATTGCTAATGAAATAGATTCTGTTTTTAGTATGACCAATTTAATGAAGGTTTAAACATTGACTAGTTATAAGGAAAATTATCTTTTTAGGTTTTTATTTTTCATCGATACTATCAAATACAACTATTTTTCTAAGTCACTCTCTTTTTTGTTTATATGTTGGTTACTACAAAAAAAGAGGGTGTCCCGAAACCCAAAGGTTCAGACCCCTCAAACATAGTATTTAGACTGATGATTAAGTTAGTTTCCTATATACCAGAGGCTGCCCTATTAAGTCACCCTCCTCCTAAACTATATTAATAATCGTTTTCGAAAAATCCATTCACAATTGTGTGCTTAAACCAGTAAAAGCTGTCTTTTTTTGTCCGCTCTAAAGTTCTATAGTTAACGTGAACGATACCAAAGCGCTTGCTATAGCCCTCTGCCCATTCGAAATTGTCCATAAGTGACCATGTTAAGTAGCCTTTAATATTAACGCCGGATTCGATGCTGCGGCTTAAAGCTGTTAAGTGTTGTTTTAAATATTTAATGCGACGCTCATCTTTTACGCGTCCGTTTTCAGGCTCGTCATTGTAGCATGAGCCATTTTCCGTGATGTAGATCGGCACTTGACCATAGCGTCCTGTAATATATGTTAACACCTTATAGAAGCCTTCAGGGAATACAGGCCAGCCGATATCAGTACGTTCGTAGCCCATGTCGATTCCTTCTGAATCAAATAAGCCGCTGTTTTCTTTGTAGCGTGCTACCTGGCCGTTGTAATAGTTGATACCTAGGAAATCGATCGGTTGGTTAATTGTTTCTAAGTCACCCTCTTCAATATGAAGCTCAGCACCTTTTGCCTTAAACCAGTCAACCATGAATTGCGGATATTCTCCTTTGAATACAGGGTCCATAAACCACTCCACAAAGTATGCAACCTCACGGCGACAAGCATCGATATCTTCCTGCTTATTGCTATATGGCTCCATCCAAGTTGTGTTTGGTGCAAATCCGATTTCACCTTCAATATTTAACGCTCTAAATGCTTTAACTGTTTTACCATGAGCTACAAGGAGGTTATGTGAAATATCAACCGCTAATTGAAGATCTCTGTTTCCAGGAGCATGCTCTCCTAAGTAGTTTGATAGAAATGAAATACACCATGGTTCATTTAGCGTAATCCAATGTTTGATTTTTCCTGCGAACTCTTTGAACATTGTTTCAGAATATGCAACAAATGCGTCGATTGTTTCGCGATTAGCCCAACCACCTTTGTCCTGTAATGCTTGTGGAAGATCCCAATGGTATAGAGTACACATTGGTTCAATTCCTGCTTCTAGTAATTTATCAACAAACTTATGATAGAATTCTAAGCCCTTTTGATTGATTTCACCTGTTCCATATGGGAAAATACGTGGCCATGCAACGGAGAATCGGTAAACATCTACACCTAAGTCCTTTAAAATTTCAATATCTTCTTCATAACGGTGATAGCTATCACATGCAACATCACCGTTATCCCCATTTTTTACTTTTCCAGGTGTATGTGAAAACGTATCCCAAATAGACAAGCCTCTTCCATCTTCAAAAGCTGCACCTTCAATTTGATAGGATGCAGTTGCTGCTCCCCATTTCATATCTTTAGAAAATTGTACAATTGCCATTTTTCTAGCCTCCTATGTTGATGATTATTTTAATCGTTCGCCTGCTGCTTGTATCCATGTTGTTGCCATTAGCATATTGCCAGCAGAATTCATATGAACTCCGTCTGTTGTTAATTTGTATCCATTGTTTGCCTTTAAATAATCAATAAAAGCACTATGTGTAGGAACTAAAGTTGTGTCAAATTGTTGAGCAACCTTACGAATGACCGCAACATAGTCAGGTAGTAATTGATTACCACGGGATTCTACATCCTCATCAATAACGGTCGGCTCCATAAGAATAATCTTCGCATTTGTTTTTTCTTTTACTTGTGTTAACAGGTCAACATATAGATGTTCAAATTGCTTTACACTTACTTGTTCCATTTCTGGGTGATCGATTTGTCGCCATACATCGTTAATACCAATTGAAACCGATATAACATCTGGGTTAGGAGCAATTGCATCCTGCTGCCATCTTTCTGCTAAATCTGTAATGCGGTTTCCCCCAACACCTCGATTTAGAAATGTAAATTGCTTGTTTGGATATAAAGTAACGAAGTAATCATGAATTAGTCGTACATAGCCTGTTCCAATGTCCTCAGGGTCTCCATGTCTTCCCCATTCCGTAATACTATCACCGATAAATAACACTTTCATTTTATCTATCACCCCTTGATTATCTTTGTTTTGCATACCACTCTTTGACTACCTTTTCTGCCTTTTTGCCATAAATGTCAAAGTAAGTATTTGTTTTTGCTTCCTCAATCGAATAAAGCTTCGTGCTCCAATCCCACCAGAAAAAACCTGCAAACCAAGGCTCATCCCAGAACACCTTCATAACAGAGCTATAGAAATTTGCTTGTTCCTCCTCACTAAACGGAAGCTCAGTATGTTCAAAATCCCACGGCATTGTTGCACAGCCTTCTGCACTACGACAGCCAATTTCCATAAACAGTATTGGCTTATTAAATTTCTCATGAAGCTTGAGTAAATTCCCTTTGACCTTTTCCCAATTTTTCATCATCGTTTCTTCACTGTCCCCAGGCTTTTCAGCAACTGGATAATATGCGCTTGTACCAATAATGTCGACTTTATCGAACCACTCGACACCTTCTTCTTTTCCATGGTTTGCATTATAAATAATAGGACCATGATAAACTTCTCTTACCTTCTCAATCACCGTTTCCCATTGCTCTGTTCGTGATTCTGTTCCGATCATCTCACAGCCAATACAGAACATTTCACAGCCAAACTCCTCAGCAAGCTCAGCATAGTGTACGAGAAAATTCGTATAGGAAGTAAACCATTTATTCCAATACCCTGTGGCATCCTCAGGAAAAGTAATTCTCGCTCTCCATAGCCCATCCTTCGAATTGACGACAGGCTTTAAACAAACCTTCATTCCGAGCTCCTTCGCCTTTTTCACAGCAAATTCAATGTCTCGATCCGTCATTGTATAGCCATAATCAAAGGTAATGTCTGTTGACGAAAAGGTATTTTGGTACGTGAAAAATGATAATGCGATCCATTCAGTACCTGTTTCCTTTAATTTCTCTAATGATTCGACTGCTTCAGGAGTTCGATAGGCACCACGCGACGTATTCCAGCCATACGTCATTCCTTTCACAAATATTTCCTTCATTTTGTTCCCTCCTTGATTCCTCATGCTTTCTTATGCAACAGATGTATCTATTTTGATGCTAACGAGACATTTCCATATCTTTTAGAAAATCTTTGAAATGGTTTATCAGCAAGATGTAGCAGTAATTCTTGATTTAATGCTTATTTCTAATGAATAAACAAAATCAATGAGTTTGAAGCTTAAGCACATATATGTTTTAGATCCGTTAAAAGCATATCGATATTCATGCTTTATCGCCCAACCTTTAACCGAATGTTCCTAAAATATTATCAATTGCTTGAAGCTCTTCGAATGTAAACGAGAGGTTGTCCAATGCACCTACGTTTTCAATAACTTGTTCTGTTTTACTTGCTCCAATTAATGCTGAGGCAACAACTTGATGTCTCAATGTCCAGGCAATTGCCATTTGAGCAACGGATTGATTTCTTTCTGCTGCAATCGCTTTTAATTTTTGAACCTTTTCGATCCGTTCTTTTGTCACCTGCTCTGCTGATATCGAATCAACACCCTTTGCTACGCGTGAATCATTTGGAATGCCATGAACGTATTTTGTTGAAAGGAGTCCTTGAAATAAAGGCTGGAATACAATTGCTCCAATGCCCCCTTCATCTAACACGTTGAATAGCTCATTTTCAGCATCTCTTAGAAACATCGAGTAATTTAGCTGATGTGAAACAAACGGTGTTTTTAATTCCTTAAAAAGCTTAATTACCTTACGCGTAACGTCGGCAGGATAATTCGAAACACCTACATATAATGCCTTCCCTTGTCTAACAGCTGTATCTAATGCCCCAACTGTTTCCTCCAATGGAGTTTGTGGGTCATAGCGATGTGAATAATAAATGTCCACATAATCAAGCTTTAATCGTTTAAGACTTTGGTCTAAGCTTGAAAGCATATACTTTCTTGAGCCCCATTCCCCATATGGACCAGGCCACATATCATATCCAGCTTTAGTTGCGATTAATAACTCATCACGATAGTTAGATAGCTCCTCGTTTAGAATTCTCCCAAAATTTATTTCCGCACTTCCTGAAGGCTCACCATAATTATTTGCGAGGTCATAATGAGTGATCCCGAGTTCAAAAGCAGTCGTAATCATTTTCTTAGCAGCAGCAAAATCATCCGTATCCCCGAAATTTCGATAAAGACCTAACGAAATAGCCGGAACTTTCAAGCCACTTTTTCCGAGGTAATTAAATTGCATCTTTTCATAACGATTTTCTTTTGGTATGTACGACAAGTTCTCCTCTCCATTCAGCATGAGATAGGTTATGATTTTTCTATAGATGCAGTTGATTCACGTAATAAAATCGAACCGCTTAATAACACCTTTTCAAATGGTGTATCTCTTTCCTTTACTCTTCGCATTAACATGTCAACCGCTCGCACGCCAAGCCCTTTTTTTGCAATATCAACCGTTGTTATCGTTGGTGAGCTCTCATAAGAAAACTCCATATTATCAAAGCCTGTGACCGATATGTCCTTTGGGACGTTCAAACCACATTCCTGTAAAACGGTAATCATTTGCATTGCCATATTATCATTGCTACAAACAATTGCTGTTGGCATTGATGTTTTACTTAGGTTGTTAATCCATTTTTTGATTTTTTCTTTCGATAAGATCTCATCTTCCTGATAGTCAATCGTGTTATTTAATACAGGAAGCCCGTTTTTTTCAAGAGCACTCCGATACCCAAGCCATCGATCGTAAAAGCTACGTGAATACTTGATATTGCCAATAAATTGAATCCGTCTATGTCCTAAGCCAATTAAATGAGTTGTTAATTGATAGCTGCTATCAAAGCTATTATTGTAAACGGTATCACTTGGAATTAACGGCTCCTCATAATCAACCATAATTAATGGAATCCCCAAATGGTGTACTTCGAGTAATAAAGTAGTAGAAACAACACCGATGCTGATGACACCAAAAAGCCCCTTTGGATTTACGACATTTTCTAAGCTTTCAACATTGTTTTCTGTTAAAACAACCATTCCTGTACCGATGCCTTCAAGGCTTTCACTAATTCCATCTAGTATTCGCCCCCAATATCTAGATTCCTTATTTTGAAAACGAATATTTGGCATTAGAACTAAAACAACCTTATTTTTCTGTTGAGCAGATTCTAATGACTGGTTGAGAGCAATTGCTTGAGGTTCATCCAGCTTTTGATTTTTTTGAGAAAAGTATCCAAGCTTTGCAGCAGCCTGGAATACTTTTTCTCTTGTAGCAGAATTTACCCCTTCCTTTCCAGATAAGGCTCTGGAAACAACAAACTTTGATACACCTAAGTAATCTGCTATTTGTTGCATTGTTACTTTCTTAGCCATGCTTTTAACTCACTCCACCTAGGGGCCATATTTGAATTAGCTTTCACTTATGCGATATCATATACACTGCGAATTGAAAGCTCTTGTTTAAACTGTGCAAGATCAAGCGCTTTACTTAAGCTCTCTTTTTTAACCGTAATTGTTTTCGTAGTACCTTTGGAAAGATCGAAATAATTATCATTGAACTTGCAATCTGCTGATTTCAAATCCAACTCAATGTATTTTGCAAATGCATGTGCGTTTATCGAAATCTCAAATGTCTCACTAGTTTCATTTACTGCAAATGTGAGTTCTGGGTTTAAAAAGTTAAAATGCTTTGGTTTCACAAATAATAACGTCGTGCTGGAAATTTCCTCATCATTAACGAATAATGTACATTCAACATATGTGTTTCTTCGATTTTCCTTCGTTAATAGCTTCTCAAAGGAAAGTGTTTCACATAGATTTGCTTTTAATCCATTAATCTCCGCTATAACTGTACCTTCCTGTAAAACATCGGATGTGTTTTTCCGCAATCTCCACTCTATTCGCGCATTGACGATTTCTTTTGTTTCATTTGTTACATGTATTTCTACATTCGAACCATCTTCTCTTAAAGAAAGAAGAATTGGTGAATAGAATTTTTTCGCAAAATAGTGTAATGCCTTCCAGCGTCCAAAGTAGTCCACACTTGACCAAGAAGCTACCGGCCAGCAGTCATTTAGCTGCCAATAGAGGGAACCCATGCAGCGTCCACGGTTTCTTCGCCAATGCTCTACACCATATTTAATTGCTTCTGCCTGCAATAATTGAGAAGCATAAAGGAGTGAATCGAAATCCTTTGGATAAAGGAAGTTTTCTGATAAATAGAAGAGAATTTTCCCATTAGCTGCTCCATTTTTTTGATGCTTCTCCATCACATAAGAAAAAATATTGCGATCTTCAGGCTCTGTGAATGTTTCGATCGTTTTCATCGCTGGGAAGGATTGAAAGCCAAATTCTGAACAAAATCTAAAATGGAATTTTTCATATTCTGAAAAAGGCTTTAAGCCATGCCACACTTCCCAATAATGCATATCCCCTTCATTCGGATTACGCGGTTCATTAAAGCCACCACCAGAAGAAGGTGATGAAGACCAATAGAATGTTTGTGGGTCATATTTTTTGGCAAGCTCAGGAATAATAAATTCAAAAAGCTTAATATAATCCGCTTTATGCTTATAATCATCATCAGGCATATCTCCCCAATGAACCCAAGCTTCTTCAACCTCATTATTGCCACACCAAATTCCAAGACTTGCGTGGTGTCGAATTCGTTTCATATTATCGATTACTTCTTGTTCTACCGTTTCTCTAAACTCATCATTTAAATCATACATACTGCATGCAAACATAAAATCTTGCCATACAATTAGTCCTTTTCGGTCACATATATCAAAGAAATAATCCTCTGGGTAAATTCCACCACCCCATACACGGATCATATTAAAGTTTGCTTCAACACAGTCGTTAATTAATGTCTCAGTTCGTTCAGCAGAATTTCTCGGTAATAGATTATCCTCAGGAATATAATTTGCTCCCATTGCAAAAATAGGAAGTCCGTTCACTACAAATTCAAATGATTTTCCCCATTGGTCTGGCTCATGCTTAACAGTAATGGTACGAAGTCCGATCGTAAATGTTTTTTCATCAATGATACCTTCTTCATCTAAGGTAGTAACCTCAACTAGATATAAAGGCTGATCTCCATAACCGTTTGGCCACCATAACTGTGGATTCTTTACATCTATCACTATGTTCTCCTCAGATCCATTCATTGCTTGTTCACGAATTTCGATAATTTCACCTGTCGGATCTGTTACCTTTACTCTTGCTGTAAGCTTATCCTGTTCCTTCTTCTCAGCTTGAATTCGGACATTTAAACCTACTTCATTTTCCCGATGGTCTTGAGTAATGTATACGTCCTCAATTCTTCCTGTGTTCCATGCAAGAATTGAGACGTTTCTCCATATTCCTAAATCCGGAATTTGTGGACCCCAATCCCAGCCAAACATACTATGTCCCTTCCGAATATGTGGGAAACCTTCGATTGCATCCGTTACTCCCCATAACTTTATTTCCTTTTGTTTCTCAGTAATATATTGAATTGGTGAATGAAGGGTAACCTCTATTTGATTTTTTCCTACTATTATATATGGCTTCACATCAAACTCATACGTACGGTGCATATTGTTTGTATTCGCTATCAAATGTCCGTTTACTTTAATTGTGGAAATGGTATCAAGACCATCAAAACGGATTATTATATGTTCGTAGGTTAATAGCTTATTATCCACTTCAAAGGTACGCGTGTATTGATAATCCTTTGATGCAATGTCATACGCATAACCCTCATTATCACGGTAAAACGGATCATCAATTTTTCCATGTGAAAGCAGATCATTCATAACAGACCCTGGAACAGTTACTTCTAACCATTCTGTATCATTTACACTTTTCATTTTCCATGAGCCATTTAAATCTAATTTTTTCATACCCATTTCACCCCTAAGTTATTTTTGTTATTTTGTTAGATTATCTCTATTGCTAAATTCAAATCTAACATCGGCATTTTCTTTGGCTATTTCCGTAAACATCGTTGCTTTTTGAGCTGTTTTTGGTTGATAGATCTAATAATTACGATTTAACTCTTTTTGTTATTTCTGTTATTATTTTTGTTATCATAATTCAACTTTATTACAATAACAAAAATAAGTAAATAGCTAACAAAAATAATTTTAAAAAAGGGTAGTACCTTGTCACGGTCCATACCCTTTTTATCTTGCAAATCCCTTTTAATACTAACAATTAGTTAATTCTCGTAAACTTCTACTTATTTAGCGGCATAAAATTCTTTAATAACCTTTTCTGCCGGTTTTCCGTATACAGCATAATCATCATTTTGCTCCGCCTCTTCTTCCTTATGAAGCAGCGCTTTCCAATCCCATAAACCAAAGCCACGAACCCATTCTTTCTGACCCGCTTTTTCAAACATGACTTTATAGTACGCTTCTTGCGCTTTCATATCCGTTTCTCCTTCTAGCCCCCAATCATTAGGTACATAAGGAGAATTCGAACGACTCGGACATCCCGCCTCAGCAAAGAAAAATGGTTTATTATATGGCTTAATAATGTTTTCAATTCGTTCTAATTGGTTTTCCCAATCATCAATAGGATAGTATCCACTTGATGAAATGACATCAACCGCATCCCACCATTTCACATTTCCTTCCTGATATTTATCCGTGTTATACGTAATCGGGCCTGTATAAACTGCGCGAACCTCTTCAATTAAAGCTCGCCATTCTTTCTCTCTACGTTCTGTTTGAACCATTTCACAACCTACAATAAACATTTCACATTTTGTTTCTTGAGCAATTTTCGCATAATGCATTTGGTACTCTGTATAGCTTTTAAACCAATCCTTCCATTTCGGCTCACAAGGAACATCCAAATCAAAAAAGTTAATATGTGCTCGCCACGTACCATCCTTACAATTGACAGTCGGCTTTAAAATTACTTTTAATCCGAGCT
Organism: Metabacillus sp. 22489; assembly: GCF_052044855.1. Classification (NCBI taxonomy): domain Bacteria; kingdom Bacillati; phylum Bacillota; class Bacilli; order Caryophanales; family Bacillaceae; genus Metabacillus; species Metabacillus sp. 22489. Next base: position 47,731 of record NZ_JBQENT010000005.1, on the reverse strand, counting down.
CTCTTGCGTAACCAATCATATCTATCAATTCTTCGTCAGACACCATATGGTCACCCGTATAATCGACAACTGTCGTATGAGCACCATCTTGAAGTGCAGCTAATGAAATAATTACATAATCTGTATTCGTTCTTTCTTTTAAGAGCCTTAAAGATTCCTTCGCTTCAGGCTTCTTAAAATCTCCTTTTCTACTCATCCAACCAAAAGTAAACCCTTTAATAAATTCCATTTTATACAGCTCCTTATTCCTAAAGATGCACAAGCGTTCTATCTGTTTTAACGCTGGAGCTAATCATTATTATTTTTTAGCGTTTCCGCAATCTTTGTTATTCGAAATATTTATGCAAATCAAAGTCATGAGGGTGATTTCCGGTACAATCAGCAAATGCAAATGAACTTTACGAAAAAACTCTCTTAAAAAAAGGACTGACCTTGTAATCAAATCAGTCCCCCATCAAGCACCATTATTTACTTAACCGATCCGGCCATACCATTGTAAATATGTTTTTGCAATGTAATAAATGCAATTAATGTCGGGATGATCGCAATCATAATCCCCGCACAAATAACTTCCCATTGTGAACCATAAGGCCCTTTAAATTTAAACAGTGCGGTTGATATAACTTGCAGCTCTGTTTTTGGCATATACAGAAAGGCTGTATAAAAGTCGTTATAGACATTAACCCCTTTAACGATGATAACTGTCACAATCGCTGGTTTAAGTAACGGAAGAATAATTTTACGGAAAATCGTAAAGTATGACGCTCCATCAAGCATGGCAGATTCATCAAGAGAAACTGAAATCGAATCCATAAATTGCAGGAAGATATAAACAGCAATAATATCTGTGCTCATATACAAAATAATAGCTGCCCATCTAGTATTAAATAAGCCCATATCATTAATGATTTGGAAGGTTGCTACCTGTGTAGTAACAGCAGGAATTAATGTCGCAAGTAAAAATGCTCCCATCAACAATTTGCTTCCTCTAAATTTGAAACGGTGTAGAACAAAGGCAATCATCGAACCAGTTAATGTAGCACCTATAATAGAAAGAACTAATATAAACGCCGTGTTCGCAAATCCCATCAACATATTACCTTCAGTAAAAGCACGTGTATAGTTTTCAAAATTCAGCCAATTCTCAGGCGGTGTGAGAGGACCTGTACTTGTGTATTCATCACTTGTTTTAAAGGAGGCGAAAAACACAACAACGATCGGAAGCAACGCTACAAAAGCACCTAAAAGCAATGAAGCGTATTTTCCTATACTACCTAGCGTATATTTTAGTTTATACATCTTAGTCACTCTCCTTTGAAAACTTTTTCTGGATGACAGTCACAACAATAACAATGAGCAATAGCACGACAGCCATCGCAGAACCTAGGCCGATTTTTCCGTATTTAAAGGCAATATCTACAGTTTGGATAACAAACGTTTTACTTCCATTTGATCCACCAGTCATAATATACGGAATTTCAAACGCTGATAAAGCACCACTAATCGCCAGAATTAAGTTTAATTCTATGATTCTTCTAATACTCGGTAAGATAATATATCTAAACTGATGCCATCTATTTGCACCGTCAATTTCAGCAGCTTCATAGACTTCCTTAGGAATAGAAGAAATCGCTCCAAGGAAAATAATAAAGTTAAAGCCCATATATCTCCATACAGATGTTCCTGCAAGGGAAATGTTAATAACATCGGGATTACCTAACCATTGTGTTATTATTCCTCCGAGACCAATCGCATTTAACACTGTATCCAACGTACCCTCTGGTCTAAAGAAAAATAAAAACATAAACCCAATCGCAACACCATTTAATAAATAAGGGAAAAAGATAACACCCTTGAAAAAGTTTTTGAATCGAACATTAAACGTTAAAATTGTAGCAAAGTATAATGCTAATCCCATTTGCACAAATGTAGCAGCAAAATAATATAAACTCACTTTAAACACGACAAAATATTCAGCATCTGTAAAAATGTCAATATAGTTTTGGAAGCCGATGAATTCTTTTTCACTGAATCCATTCCACTCAGTGAAACTGTAGTAGAACATATTCACAACTGGTACATACGCAAACGTAATAAGCAACGCTACCGGCACAAGCGAGAATAGAAAAATTAAGATCCGTCGTTGCGCATCATATGATAGGTTTGAAAATTTAAACACGGACTACACCTCCCGGTAGAAATAAAAAATAATCTTAATTAAGTAGTTTATTAAAAAAAGGTAGAAATTTTTGGCGGTGATCAACACCATAGTAGAGTTAACAAACGCAGCAATGAACATTCATCCATAACGCTTTTTATTCTTTCTTGTTATGAAAGACAAGAAAAGTGCTAAGCGCACTTTTCTTGCAATCAATGACATATTGATTATTCAGCAGTTACTTTATCGTATGCCTCATTCCAATCAGCATTAAGCTCTTTCATGATATCGTCAAATGACTCATCACGGTTACCGATTGCAGCTTCTACGATACGTTTTGGTGTATCCTCAAGCCATAAACCAACTTCTGCTTCTTTGTCAATCTTATCAAGCAATCCTTCTTGACCTTCTTTAGCAGGTGTAAGAAGTTCGAAAGTAACACCTTGTTCTTCATATTGTTTTAATTCTTCTGGAAGTGGAACATCTTTCGCTGCACTGATACCACCAGCTTGTTCAACTGAGTATCCTGATTCATGAATAAACCAATCAACCCATGCTAAAGCAGCTTCTTTGTTTTCACTGTTTTTGTTAACCCCAATTTGGAAGTCAGCACCAAGTGGGAAGATAACTTTGTCGGCATTTGTCGGGAATGGCATATAACCGATATCATCTGGGTTTTCAGAAACACTTTTGATTTGGTCGATTGCCCATGAACCTAATACCATTGTTCCGATTTCACCTTTACCTATCATAGCCTTAGAAGTTTCCCAGTCAGTCGTTAACGGATCTTCTTCAATTAAATCTTTGTTAGCAACATCATACATAAGCTTCCATAATTCATATTGCGGTTTTCCTTTAACGAACGGATCTTTTTCATTAACCATTGTTTGGTTGTAGTATGCAGCATCTCCAGCTACAGTTGTGAAAGCACCTTCCCATTGAGTTAACGGCCAACCAGCAGCATAGTTTGTATATAAAGGAATAGCGTCTGTGTTATCTTTAATCTTTTGTAAAGCAGTTAAGAAATCATCCATAGTTTTTGGAGTTTCCGTAACGCCAGCTTCTTCAAATACTTTTTTGTTGTAAACAACACCAGTGTAAGTTACTGCAATCGGAATACCATAAACTGTTCCATCAACAGCTCTTTCCTCAACACCCATATAATCCTTTTCCATATCCTCTAATTTACCTAGCGGTTCAAAGAAGTTAGGGATATCTTCAATCGGAACTTGTGTTGGGATAAGTAATACATCACCATAATCTTGTGTATTCATACGCGGTGTGATTTGACCGCCGTAATCAGTTAATGCTTCGAAGTTTACTTCAACATTTGGATATTTCTTTTGGAATTCTTTTTCATACTCAGGAAAAACAGTATCAATAATATCTGTTCTTTGGTTAATAACTGTGATTTCCCCTTTGATATCTTTCGGATCTTTGTCCTTCCAGCTAGTATCAGCCTCTTGCGTTCCACCCTCACTATTAGAGCCTTCTTTATTATTGCCACACCCTGAAAGAGCTGCAAGAACAACTAACATCATGACCATAAGTAAACTTAACAATTTACCTTTTTTCATGCTTTTGACCCCTCTCTTTATTTCGTTAAATTTAAGTTACCGTATAGGTTACAAATTAATTGTATGATGGTAACGCTTTCTTGTCAACAACTTTTCGACGAATTTTTTAAAAAAGTTACAGGTATGAAAATTAAGGTAATTAAATACATTATATATGCTATATAAACCTTTAATTTCACTGGAAATCCAAAACATCTCCCATAATTATTAAAAGAAAAAATAACTCAAGAAAGAGGGGAAAGAAAAATGACTTTCTCAGTAAAAAAACACAATATTAACAATCATACTTTCGACTTTTTAAGTTAACGTTAAGTTTCATTATTACTAAACTCTACAAAGCATTCATCCTATTTACCTAAACATTAGCTCCAGCACCAACATCAGTAAAAGACTGAATAATAAATGAAAAATTTGATTATCATATCTTCTTAATCGGTAGTTTAGATACATCCTTTATTTTTTTTAAAGCAAATTGGAATATTCAGCTTATAAAAAATCCAAAAGGGTAACTCATACGGAAATACAACATCCCATGAGTTACCCTTAAATAAAATTTATTCCTCGATTAATTTATATAGCGAAAAAATAACCCCTAATCCGTAAATAAACGGTCCAAAAATAATAAACGCTAAGAAATTATAATCAGCTATAAAGTACACAACGCCAACGACAACTAAAATAGCTACTGTCCCTACAATATTTTTAATAATCGTTACAAACGCAAACATATTGGCGTCTTTTATTTTCATATTCTTAAACGATAGGAAGACTGATGAATAAGTTAACATCAGTAAAGCCATCGCTAAAAAATAGATAAACAAAATCGTCAGCATAAGCGAAAATTGACTTTGTTGTTTATTGAAAAAGAAAAGCCCCGTATAAAGAATAATAAGGATAAATGTATAAATAAAGGATGTAAGCTTACTTTCTTTATATTTGTCGAAAGTCTGCTTATAAAGCTGTTTTACAGTCTTGCCTGTTTCATCGTCAACTCCCATATTAATATCGCGCAATACGCTAAATAACGAGGAAATCGCAGGTACTAAGCTATAGACAACAAGCCCTTTCAATAAATAAATCCAAAAATAAAAACTTACGAGGAAATATTTATATAGATATTGAAAAAATATAACGATTTTACTATTCATTCTTTTCTCTACCTTTTTCATTAATGTCTTGTACTAAGTTTCACTTCATTATATCAAGGAAGGAACGAATGATAAAACGAAGGCAAGTATAGTTTTATACGAGACTGTTTTCCAAATAAGCAGCGGCTCCGTTCAAAATTAGTACTTACAAAAAAGAAGGTGGCTCAAAACAAAAGACTAATGGCCCCGCAAACGATATATATAGACTAATGATGAGGTTAGCTTTCTATATACCTGTGTCTATCGGATGGCCAGCCCCTTCCTGAGTCACCCTATTTTTTTTACTGAATTTCGATATACTATTTTTCCTTTTACTAATACTCTTCCAAATGATTTTGTTTCATCTTTAATTTTAGCAAGAATGAAATTCACTGCATGTGAGGCCATTTCTTCAATATCTACTTCGACAGTTGTTAATCCTGGAGAAGTAATCGTTGCATACACATCATTATCAAAGCTGACAACTGAGCAGTCATCTGGAACATTAATTCCTAATTTCATTAACTTTTGAATAAGATTATGTGCAACTTGGTCACAGTTACACACGAAGGCTGTAGGCATTTGATCCGGGATTTTGATATCAATATATGAACCATGCTCATCACGATCATCTAAAATATACGTTTCATTCAGCTTCAAATTATGCTCTAGTAATGATTTATAATAGCCCAAAAAGCGGTCCTGTATACTGCTCGTTGAATATAAATTCCCTACATAGCCTATCTCACGGTGTCCGTTTTGAATGAGGTAATTCGTAATTTCATAGGCACCATTAAAATTGTCTGTTACAACAGAATCAATGTCTGCATGTTCATCGTAGAAATCTAAAAATACCTTTGGCAATTCGATGCTTTCAATCTTTTCTATATACTCTTTACTTATCTGTCCGAGGATAATAAAGCCATCTACCTTTTTTTCATGGTAAATTCGCGGCAATTGCAGCTGTTTTTCATCCTTACTATTTAAAATATGAAGAATTCCATAATATTCATGTGATTCTAATACCCTCGTAATGCTTTGGTATACATTTAAATAAAAAGATTGATGGTCCATACCTGCAAAGCGTTCTGGAATGATAACACCAATGTTATACGATAGTCCTTCTTTCATCGACTTTGCTAAAGCATTATAACGGTAGCCCATTTCTTCAGCAAGGACCTTTATTTTCTGTTTTAGTTCATCACTGACACCGTCTTTATCATTAAGCGCCTTTGAGACTGTTACACTACTGACACCTAATTTGTCGGCAATATCTCTCATTGTTATATTATTTTTCATTTTCTTTTCCCCCGAGTTAACCGACGTAATAAGAAGAGGCAAATCTGCCTCTTTTAGCCAATCATCTCTTATTGATTCACTTTGTTAAGCAATTGTAAGTTTTGTTCGATTAAACCTTTACGCTGCTTCGCACAATCTAATGAGCGGAATGGATCTTCCGGAGTATTGAAGGTATAATCGACTAGCTTTTCAATCGTTGTTGTTGCAACATGAATGCGGGTATCACTTGATGCATAATAAATAAACACTTCATTGTTTTCATTGACAACTGCACCATTACAGAAGATAACGTTTGACACATCTCCTACGCGTTCTTCATCATACGGAGCAATAAAATGCCCCCCTGGAGTAGCAATCACTTTTGTAGGATCCTCTAAGCTTGTAGCAATTGTATAAAGAACATACCGAAGACCAGCAGCTGTATTTCTTACACCATGGGCAATATGAATCCAGCCTTTATCAGTTTTAATCGGCGCAGGTCCTTGGCCATTTTTTACTTCATAAATGGTATGGTAGCGCTTTTCATGCATTACTTTTTCATCATGGATGACAGGGTTTAAAATATCATCACATAAAGCAAATGCAATTCCACCACCTGATCCTGTTGAAATAAATCCATCCTGCGGACGAGTATAGAACGCATATTTCCCTTCAACAAATTCAGGATGTAACACTACATTACGCTGTTGCGGTGATGGTGTTTGTATATTAGGCAGACGTTCCCACTTCTTCAAATCCTTTGTTCGAACTAAGCCTGCTTGAGCAACAGCACTTGACGTATCAAATTCAGGCGCATCCTGATCCTTGCTTTCTGAACAGTAGATACCATAAATCCAACCATCCTCATGTTGAACTAAGCGCATATCGTAAATATTTGTTTCCTTTTCATCAATGTCGTCCCAAACAAGCGGTGTGTCGATGAAACGAAAATTATCGATTCCATTATCACTTTCAGCAAGAGCAAAAATTGATTTACGATCTAAGCCTTCTGTTCGCACGACTAAATAGTATTTATTATTTAAATAAATTGCCCCTGGATTAAATGCCGCATTAACTCCAAGCCTTTCCATAAAATGAGGGTTTGTTTCCTTATTTAAATCAAACCGCCAATGTAGTGGTACATGGTGACGTGTAATAACTGGATTTTCATAGCGGTCATATACACCGTTATAAAAATCTTCCTTTTTCTTATTCTTTTTACTTAATAATTCATTTTGTTTTTCTAGTAATTCAAAGTATTTTTCATGTATCATCTTAGTTCATCCTTTCGATCATTTCTAAACAGAATCTAGAATTATGGTACGGAGTTTTCCACGGTTCCCCTACAGCTCGTTCCGTCGGCTTGCCATCAGGTTCAACAGACCAATACCATTCCCCACCTTCACGATGGTCAACGATATTCTCTTTTATATAAGCCCATAGATGTTCAACTAATTGTAAAAACTTCTCATCCTTCGTTCTTTCATAAGCATTTTGAAACCCGACAATTGCTTCAGCCTGTACCCACCACACTCGGGTATAATCTACTTTATCGCCAAGCTGTTCGTTTGCTAACGAACCATCCTTAAGAATGGCGTGTGAGTTTCCAATGTTATACGCAATATCAATGACCATTTGTACATACCGATCATCCTCAAGACCTATCGCTTTAATGGCGTCATCAATTAGCCAGCTCGCTTCAATATCATGTCCAAATGATTTTAAATCGAGCAAGGAATTCCATTGCTTATCAAAAAATACTTTGAGGAATTTCGTTTCTTTATTAAAGATTTTTTCATAGAAAACCTCAACTAAATTTGTTATCCGTTCTTTGACTATTTTTGTTGGATTAGCTTTATATAAATTTGTATAAGCTTCCAGCACATGGAGATGTGTATTTGTTGTAATATCAGCAATAACACCGTTCTCGCTTAATTTATCGTTAGGAAGCTCATTCCAGCTACGGTCAAATTCCTCTTTGTAAGCATTATTTTCTTTATCAAAGCCTAAAGTTTCCACTAAATCGAAAATGGTATTAGCATATTTTAAAGCTTCTTCATTCTTCGTTACACGATAATACTCACTTAAAGCATAAATACCAAATGATTGTGTATAAATATGTTTTTGTGTTTCTTTAGGATTCCCTTGATAATCAAGTAGCCAAAAAAGTCCTTGATGCTCGTGGTCGAACATTTTCTCTACTAAAAATTGATATGCGTGATGAGCTATTTCTAAATACTCAGGTTTTTTCGTAATCCGATAGGCTGCAGAAAACGACCATAAAAATCGGGAAATTTGTATTCCACCTTTATCTCCTTGCTTATCAACTGTTAAATCGTAATTAACGGTTCCATAAAATCCACCATTTTGTTCATCCTTTAACTTCATCCAAAAAGGTAAAATATGAGTTAATAAATGGTTTTCAAGTTCATTTTTTAGTTTACTCAAAATGTTGTAACCCCCAAATCATTAGTTTACCGATAACTTAATTATTATGTTACTTTCCTATTTGTTATTTGTCAATTATAAATAAAACGTTTTCAGTTTATTTATCTACTAGGTTGATAGCATCATCGTATATCGAAGAGGAATTAAAGCAATAGTTTAGTTAATAGTCCAGCAATGTTTTCTTAAAAATACAAAAAAGGGGACTAACTGTTTATAAGTAACAACAGTTAATCCCCTTTTAAATAATTGTTAACACTTTGCAACTTTCCATCAATTGACAAACTACAAAAGCAATCGTACTTGTTCAAGAATCGAAGGTTAAGGAAAGCCACACGTTCAGATGATTATTTGCTAAAGGATGGTCTTAATTGATTTAATTGATTTAATTGATTGTCTAACCAGTTGATGATATCTGCTTTAACTTCCTCATGATTTAATTCATTTAGCACTTCATGGCGTCCTTGATGATAAAACTTGTAATCTAATTGATTGATTCCGTTTCTTTTTAATTGATTTATAACGCTAATCACACCTTTTGTTGCTTGACCAACAGGATCCTCTGTACCACTTATAAAGAAGTATGGGATGTCCTTCTCCATTTTGGCCACCTCTTTATTTTGATGGATGACATCAATTCCTCTTAGTAAATCGTAATAAAAGCCTGCTGTAGCGATAAAGCCGCAATACGGGTCGTTTATATACTTATCGACTTCCTTTTTATTACGGGTTAACCAATCAAAATCAGTCTCAGGATTCGAAATCTTTTTATTATAGCTTCCAAAAATCAGCTTATTCATCAGAGGACTTTTTGCTTGCTTTCCGAGTTTTTTCATTTGTGATTTCGCTATTCCTTTTCCAATTTTTCCTATTATCCCTGGATTCCCACCAGTTCCTGAAATAATTGCACCAGCTACGGCTCCTTTATATCGCTGTAGGAAGCGGCGAACGATGAATGAACCCATGCTATGCCCCATAATAAAAACAGGAAGATCGGGGTGTATAGTATGAATATAATCATTAATTTCTTTAACATCTTCCACAACACGCTCAAAACCATCTTCATTTGCAAAAAATCCTAGACTTGCACTTTTTTCTCCTGTTTTTCCATGTCCACGGTGATCATGACCATAAATAAGATAGCCGCTTGAGGACAGGAATTCTGCTAAAGGCTGATACCGATGAATATGCTCTGCCATTCCATGTGCAAGCTGAATGACCGCTTTCTTTGTTTCTATTGCTTGATCTTGATCTTCCCCCCAGCTTTTCACATACACATGGTGCCCATCTGACATCGTTAACCATCTCTCTATCATAACCATCCCCTTATATTTTTCAGCACGTACATTTCCTTATTTATTATAGCTCCCAAAGCTCCTGCTTAGATGTTGTAATTGCATCAGCACCTGCATGTAGCGCTTCTTCAACTTCATTCTTCGTCCGAATAAGTCCACCTGCAAAGATTTTTATATTTGTTTTCTCTTTTACTTCCTTAATCATCCACGGCATTGCGCCTGGTAATACTTCTATATAATCTGGCTTTGTCTTTTCGATAAGTCGATAGCTTCTATCTAATGCATGTGAATCAATTAAAAACATTCGTTGAATCGCGATAACACCCTTTTGCTTCGCCTTTAAAATAACGCTTGATTTTGTTGAAATTAAGCCATATGGATCGAATTGCTGACATATATATTCTGTTGCATAATCATCATTTTTTAAGCCGTGAATGAGATCAACGTGGTAAATCATCTTCTTCTTATGCTTTGAAGCAAGCTTATGAATATTTGCAAGTTGAGAAATATGAATTTCTAAATAGACACCTATTTCGTATTTACTTTGTAAGAATATTTCAAATTGTTTAAGAGATGAAATAGCTGGGAGAATTTTTTGCATAGATGCTCGACACCTTACCCTATAAAGTTATTTACGTTGTATTTATCTTTAACTGTATGATAACTAACGGGAACTAGATATTCAAAGAAAAAAAGCAGATTGAATATTGGGGACAGTCCCCACCTGTTCTCATGGGGACTGTTTTTGGAGGATGCTATGAAATTAGTGTGTATGGCTCCCCTTTGATGGATTTGTGATAACGAATTCTTCTCTTGGGACATAGAAGTATTGAACCCAAACACCATCAAGAAATTCCTCACGTTTGTCTAGCAATACATCGATCCCTTTATCAGTGCTTACAATTTCGTCGTGCTCTGTTGGAGTATCAAGAGAAATGTCATAGTGAGCATGGTCTCCGTGTTGATGTGTGACATATACACGAATCATTTCGCCTTCCTTCGCTTCATTATCCAACATCTTTTGTAAAACCTTTGCTGCATTTCGATTAATTTTACATTTCATTCTGCTTACCTCTTCTCTCGTTTTATTAACATAATAGTTCCTTGGCAATAAGCTCGTACGATCGCCATTTGTCTTTCGGTTCATGAGTTATCGTAAGTAGCATTAATTCTGTAGCTCGGTACATCGTTTTTATCTCAATGAGTTTCTGCCTTACTTCCTGTGGATTGCCGATAATCATGTTTTTCTTCATATTCATTATCAACTCTTTGTCCTTAGTTGTAAAAGGATATGACTCCGCCTCTTCAACTGAAGGAATCCCTTCTCTAGCCTCTCCTTTTGCCATTAAAAAATTCCAAAGCAGGCTACTTAATGCTAGCTTTTCTGCTTTTTCTGTTGTTTCTGCACAAATAACGGATACTGCAACAATCGTTTCTGGCTTTGCATTATGGTCTGAAGTAAAGTTATCATAATATAGCTTTACGATTTCACTACCATTCGTCTCACTCATAAAGTCAGCATACGCATAGGGTAATCCGTTCTCCGCAGCAAGTAACGCACTTTTCTTACTCATTCCGAGAAGCCAAAGCTCTGGTGCTGTTTGTGGAAGTGGTGCAGCTGTTATTTTTGCGTACATATGATCCGAAGCAAAGTCATTAGCTAGAAATCCTTTAAGCTCTTTAACTGCTTGAGGAAATTCCCTCACAGCCTCTAAAAAGTTTTTCGATAGGGCCATTGACACTTCTGCAGAACCACCAGGGGAACGCCCAATTCCTAAATCAATCCGATTCGGGAAAAGAGTTGCTAATAAATGATGAGTTTCAGCTACTTTATAAGGCCGGTAATTCGGTAGTAAAATCGCACCTGAACCAATCCGTATCTTATTTGTTCTTGCACCGATATAACCTAGCATTACCTCTGGTGCAGAGCATGCTAAGCCTGGTAAATCATGATGCTCTGCAATCCAATATCTTGTATATTTATATTCTTCACCAATTTGTGCTAGTTTAACAGATGCTTCTAGTGCAGCCTTTGCTGTTTGACCAGATGAAATCGGTGATTGGTCTAAAATACTTAATTTCATTTTTCCACCTTCTCGCAATGTTTAAAGAAACATTTCTGCTAGAGCATGATATGTATAAAGTTTATCTTCAAAATCATATACATTATTTATGATCATAAATTCATCTACTCCATATGTTTCACTTAATAAAAGGAGTTGCTCCCTTACATATTCAGGATCTCCAACAATCATTCGTTTTCGATTTTGCTTCATTTTCACCAACTCAGCCTTTGAAGCCTGGTAATTTCTTGCTTCTTCATTTGAAACAATTCTCGTATCTCCGCCTCTTTCAACTGCTAATAGCCAAAGGTCTTGAGCTAATGCGATTTCCTCTGCCTTTTCCTTTGTCGGTGCACAAACGACAAAAATACAAACATTCAGTTTAGGTGTTTTTAGAAATGCTGATGGTTGAAAATGGTCTTTATACTGGTTGATTGCCTGTCTTCCATTTACAGGTGTTATAAAATGACCATATGTAAAGGATGTCCCATACTCAGCGGCAAGTATTGCTCCAGTCTGTCTTACACCTAGCATCCACATCTCTGGCATTGTATAACTTTGTGGATAAGCCTTCACTTGGTGAAATGGATGGTCGTTCGATATTTCATTTGTTAAAAAACTTTGTAAATCACGAACTTGCCGAGGAAATTCATTAAGACTTTTTCTTATTCCATCTGTTAATGCCAATCTAGTTACCGGTGAACCTCCTGGGGATCGTCCGACACCTAAATCAATCCGACCTGGATAAAGGGCTTCTAATACTTTAAAATTTTCTGCAACTTTAAACGGACTATATTGTGGGAGCAGTACACCACCAGATCCAACGCGTATTCGCTTCGTATGTGCAGCAAGATGCGCTAAGAGAACCTCTGGTGAAGTACCGGCTAGCCCATTCGTATTATGATGCTCAGCAACCCAAAATCTCGTATAGCCTAATTCATCTGTTAGCATAGCTAATTTTGTTGTTTTTTCGAATGCTTGATTCGCAGTCTCCCCCATTCGAATAACAGATTGGTCGAGCACACTTAATTTCATGCCTTCCCCAGCTTTCTTTTATTTATTTCATTAATTTTTTCATGAGTTTTAAGCTATTTTTTGCGTTTGGATAACGAATGCTTAAATCAAAACGATTCGTTTGCTTTAGGATGCTTTTATAATGTGAAAATGCAACAAAACTCGACTCACCATGATAGGTGCCGATACCACTTTCACCAACACCACCAAATGGAAGATATGGTGTCGCAATATGCATCAATGTATCGTTAACACACCCGCCACCAAACGATATTTTTTCAAGAATTTGTTTTTCAGTTTGGGTATTCGTTGTAAATAAATAGAGCGCCAATGGCTTTGGGCGATTTGTGACAAACTCAATCACCTCTTCCACCTTTTCATATTCAAGAATCGGAAGAATTGGTCCAAAGATTTCTTCTGTCATGACAGGTACTGACCTATCCTTCGGTCTCATCAAGGTTGGGGTAATTTTAAGTTGTTCTTCATCCACTTGACCACCGTACAGAAGCTCTCCATCAGACAAATAGCCTTTTACCCGTTGGAAATGCTTGCTATTAATGATTTTCGGATAATTTTCATTTTTAGAAGCATCCAATCCGTAAAAATCTTTTACAACTTTTTTAATTTCTTCAATCAACCTGTCCCGTACAGAGTGATGTACATAAAGATAATCCGGAGCAATGCAAGTTTGTCCTGCATTTGTCCATTTACCGAAAGCGATTCGTTTAGCAGCTAGCGGAATATTCGCCGTTTCATCAACAATGCAAGGGCTTTTCCCACCAAGCTCAAGAGTGACCGGAATTAATTGTTTCGCAGCAGCCTTCATTACAATCTTTCCGACAGGAACACTTCCGGTAAAGAAGATATAATCAAAGGGCTGCTTAAGTAAATGGTTTGTCGTTTCAATTCCACCTTCAAGAACAGCAATATAGCTTGCATCAAAGCTTGCTTTCATCAGATTTGCAATAAGCCTTGATGTATGAGGTGCTAGCTCTGATGGCTTTAAAATTGCCGTGTTACCTGCAGCAATTGCCCCAATTAATGGTGCCAATTGTAACTGAAATGGATAGTTCCACGGTGCGATAATTAATGTCACACCATATGGTTCTGCTACTTTATATCCCTTTGAGCCAATATGAGTCTTTGCTGTTTTTACCTTCACAGGCTTCATCCACGAAGTCAATCTTTTAATCGTAAACCTGATTTCCTCAAGTAAAAAACCAACCTCAGTCATATATGCTTCTGTTTCAGACTTGTTTAAATCCTGCTTTAATGCAGTACAAATATCACGCTCATTTGCCCTAATGATATCTGCTAGCGTTTGGAGCATCTTCATCCTAAATTCCTTAGAAAATGTTTGCCCGCTTTTAAAAAACTCTTTTTGCTGTTGGACCGTTTCTTCAACTGTTGCAAAAGAGTGTTCTGCGATTATCGGCATATCTGTCATAAAATTTGCACCTCAATCTGATTGCTCTTTTTTAGCAATAAACAGTTATCACTCTATATGTATTAATCAAATTATTAAGAGAGAGGAACTAGCTAGTTACTCTTGATAGTCCGCTAATGCTTGCTTATATTTTTCATACCAACCTTCCCAAAGCTGTTTGCGATTATGGACCGTTCTGCCATCTAAAAGCTCTCCGATTACATCTAAACAAACATGCCATCCTGCAAGATCCTTTGGTGTATGTGGTGTAACATTTGTTAGCTTTTCTACAAATGTTAGTCTGCATTTATCTTTTTCTTCCTTTAAATAAAAATAAACACGATCTTCCCCCCACATAAACGCTAGTTCTTCATACGGAGTGACAGCGATAATTTCCATCTCTTCAAATGTTCCGTCCCCCATATCAAATTTCATCACTCCGCCTTTTTTCAGTTCAGCAACACTTAATTCAGAGAACCACTTTGCTAATTTTTCATTATTTGTTAGCCAAGACCATACGGAAGCAACTGAATGATGATACTCTCTTTCAAAAATTGCAGCATATTCATTTTCGCGTTTTTCAATTTTCGCTATCATATTATTCCTCCAATTATTCCTTTCTTATTATCTTATCCTAATCATCATTTAAATGAAAACGCTAGGCTTTTAAGGCAAAATAAAAAGGAGTTCACATAAACTCCTTTTATATATAAAAAAATTTAGTTAGCAATTGTCCTCGCTAATTTTGTATAAATGCTATTTAAATAATATAGTCGCCTATTTCTTTTTTCTGCTTGTTTTTCAATTTCCTTACCATGCTTGAGGAGATAGCCTCTTAAATCCCCCTGATAAACTAGCTCAAAACGACCACATTCAGTGATATCATTTGGTTTCACTAAACAAGCAGGTTTATCCTTAATTGATATCCCACCATTCGATAAAATGGTGGCAACAAATTGTGAACAAAAGTAGGCTTTCTCTCGATTCATTTTTTTATTTAGCAATACTGCAAATAACCCAATAAAATTGTATTTATAAAGCTCTTGTTGCTCCTCAATTTGTTTAATTCTTTGGATCATTTCTCTATACTCACTTTCAGACACTGTGCACTTATAAATAGCACATGACGCTTGCCTAAATAACTGTCCTTCCATATCTTCCTTTACGAAGCCACCAATGAAAGGATTGTTAGGCTTTTTTCGGCCAAAGCTATATGCAACATCTAATTGCTGATCAAAGGATATAGACGCATGATTAAATGGATATCTAGTAAACACCTTAATGATTCTTGTAAATAATGTTCCAGTGTTTGTTAGAATAATAAAAACCTGCAATTTAATACCTCCTATCCACAATCAAATTTATCCTTGTTTTTTAGTGATTTTCATCAATAGAACGTTTTTCAGCGTTTATAGGTGCGTTAACGATTAAACCCTTAACTCCCATTTTTGTTAAGCCGAAGTCGAGTACTCTGTTCGTCTTAAACGGATACGTACATGTTTAATAGAACTGTCTTACAATTCGTTTCTTATTTTCTTATACTTTCATCTATTGTTTAACGCTCTTAAGCTTTAAATCGTTCTAGGTCTTAAGCAGTAATTTTCACATTTCCCCTTAATTGTCTTTCGATACATTACTAGGAAAATATTACTTTATTGTTATTGTTCTCAGTATAACAATGATTTGAATAAAAAGTCGTAAAAAATATATAAAAAATGTATAAAATTTTTCTAGAATAAAAAAAGGATAACACATTGTCACCCTTATATAAGCTTGTTATTAAAATAACTAGTTCAGTTTAAATCTTTCCTTACTAGTTTTCAACAGGTAGAAATTTCTTTATGCTTTCCTCATTTCCCTTAAATCCCTAAACAAGTATTTAATCTCATGAGAAATATAACCTTAAAGGGAGCGATTAATTCTAAAAGCTCTTCGGATTATATATAAATATTATTGCATAAAAATCCATAAAGTTGTATATTCATAATTATCTAATTTAATAGGTCTTTAAGAAATCATGGTTTAGAAAAATGGTTACTAGTTCACAATAACAAGCTTTGAAGGATTAAGTGCATTTAAAGATCATCATTTATATTCAAATATGGATTCTCCGCTTTAGTAACCAGATTTAATTATGTAAATCAAAGGTAAAGGGGCAATACAATGGCAATTAAACCCGAATCAGTTCATTTAAATGATTTTTTAAAAGAACTTAATGTAGTTGACTATTCGCATCCAATCATTAGCGAGAAGATTAATGAGTTATTTTCTAATGAGCAAACAGATATTGAAAAGGTGAAAATTGCCTTTGATTATGTACGAGACAGCATTTCACATTCTTGGGATATCCAAAGTAAAAGAATCACCTGTAAAGCCTCTGACGTACTAATAAATCGAGAAGGAATTTGTTATGCCAAATCAAATTTATTGGCAGCATTACTAAGAGCTGTCCAGATTCCAACTGGTTTTTGTTATCAACGGCTCACACTATTTGACACGCCAGAAAAAGGTTACTGCCTGCATACACTTAATGGAGTTTTCATTAAGTCACTCAATCGCTGGATTCGCATAGATGCCCGTGGGAACAAACCAGGGGTAAAAGCTGAATTCTCTATAAACGAAGAAATTTTAGCCTTCCCAATAAGAGAAGATCTCGGAGAAATTGATTACCAAACGATTTACTCAGCACCAAATGAAAAAACAATTAACACACTTGAAACAAATACTGATTTACTAGAAGTTTATTTACACCATTTACCTGATAAATTATAAGAAACATGAAGGCATTGAAGCAAAAACAAAGGAAAAACTGTAATGTTCCAATGCCTCTTTAATTAGCCTAAATCTAATTTAGCTAAAATATAATAACCTTAATATTAAAAAAAGCGATGCTCTATCCTTTATTAGTAGTTATGGTATTTTATAGAGCTTACAACTTAGATTCGGTTTCAAACCTTCTTCCGAATATTAACTATTGGATTTAAAATACACTTCTTCATATGGCTGGACAACGACAAACCCGTCTCCTTCAAATCTCATTTGGATAGATTCACCACTGCCTCTGCCAAAAAAGGTTTTTAACGTAATATCTGTTTGAAATTCAGGCTGGAGGTTTCCTGACCAAGCTACCGTTGCATTCGGATCGGTGATGACCGGTCTATCTGGTGTAACTCGTAATGTGAGGGGCTCATAATGCGACGTAATTGCAATCATCCCTGTTCCTTCACAACGGACATTAAATAAACCGCCTGCCATCATTCCCGCAATTCGCTTCATTAGCTTTATATCCCATTTTATGCTTGGTTCAAAAGCTAATAGGTCATTACCATTTACATGAATGACATCATTTCGCAAATCAAGTACGATGACTTTTTTCCCCTCGTCTGCCAAATATAATTTTCCGTTTCCCGTTGCTTTCATTAAGGAAGCACCTTCACCTGTAAAAGCCTTTTTAAACGTTTTACCAAGTCCGTGTTCAAAAAGCCCTTCCCGTTCAAATTTAATATTTCCATTATACGAAATCATCGATCCTGCCTTTGCCCAAACTTGGCCTTCAAGATTCACTTCAAGCATACGCGGTGTTTCCAACTCAAATAAGCCTTGCCCCTTATCCTCTTGCTCTGTCTGCTTAAGAAATTCCTCTATTGAATATTTGCTCATCTTAGCACATCCCTTCTACCTTTTATTACGAGTAACCGTTGTAATATGTTTCAATTTTTTCCACTTTTTCTATTAATTCCATAAAAAAAGCCCCATCAAATCCTGATGGGACCACAATCATTAGAAGTAAAAAATACAAATTACAATCACTAGAATAATGCGATAAATCGCAAATGGGATAAGCTTAATTTTGTTTATTAGCTTTAAGAAAAAGCGAATTGAAATAAGTGCAAAAAGAAAGGCACTTATAAATCCTACTATGAAAAATGGCATAGCATCGAGTGTGAAGTATTCCCAGTTTTTCAACAAGGAAATTCCACTTGCTCCAGCCATAATTGGAACAGCCATAATAAATGTAAAGTCAGATGCTGCACGGTGGCTCATTCCAAGTAGAACACCGCCAGAAATTGTTGACCCAGAGCGCGAGAATCCCGGCCAAAGAGATAAACATTGGATTAACCCAATTGATAAAGCCTGCTTGTACGTGATTTTATCAACTGTTTCAATTTTTGGCTTTCTAGGGCTAAACAAGTCGGCACAAATCATTAAAATAGCTCCAACAACTAAACCGATTAAAACAGTTTCCAGAGAGAAAAGATGCTCATCGATGTAATCTTCAAAAAGTACACCTAAAACCCCTGCTGGAATTAAGCCGACAATTACTTGAGACAATCGTAAATGCTGACCATTTGATTCAGCAGTTCCTTTCTTTTTCATAAGGCGGTTTAAGCCAAGCAAATCGATAAACCGATCCTTAAACACAACAACAACAGCTAAAATCGATCCTAATTGAATGACAATTTTGAACGTATTTGCTACATATTTCCCTAAGAAATCTCCAGACTGTAACCACATATCATCTACTAAAATCATATGACCTGTCGATGATACAGGAGCAAATTCTGTTAATCCTTCCACCATTCCAAGTATCAGAGCTTTAATAATTTCAAAAATATCCATTAAAATAAATCTCCCTTTTCATTACATTAACCTTCGCATTATACGATTATAGCATGATTGTCTAATTTTTTTCCTATTTTTTAAAAGAAAAAGGGATTTCCTAAAAAAAGGATAATCCCATCGGCAAAGATTAATGATAGTATGCTCTACATTTTTACTTGCAAGGGAACTAGTATACCAAATTACAGACTTAAATCGAAAAGTCCTTCAATCGTTTTGAGGAACTTTTCGATTTAATGATTTTGTTAAAATCTATCTACCTTATAATCTTTTAATAATCGTAATTGTCTACTAGGATTTACCCTTCAGGTACTTCAATTTTTTTCTTTTCTTTTTCTTTCGTCCATTTAAACACCTTGTTTAAATATTTATAAATCGTTTTGCTTTCCTTTGTCATTACTGGACCTATAATGGCTAAAATAAGCACATACAGAGCAGTAAAAGGAGTTAATATTGAGTTTAAACCAGCAGTGATACCGAGATTTGCGACAATGATTGAGAATTCTCCTCTAGCCATAATCGTGAGTCCTATACTTGTTGAGGCTTTATGAGAAAGTCCCGCTTTTCTCCCTGAAATCATACCTGCAACGAAATTCCCAATAATTGTAACAAAAGCGGCACCTAACGCTAACCAAATCGCATCAGCTAAAGTAGAAGGATCGATGCTTAAGCCGAAGCTAAAGAAGAATACGGCGCCAAAGAAATCTCGAAACGGCACGACCAAATGTTCAATGCGATCACGATGCTCAGTTTCAGAAAATACTAATCCTAACAGTAACGCACCAATTGCTTCTGCAACGTGAAGAGTTTCTGAAAAACCTGCAACAAAGAACAATATCGCAAATATGACAATAATGAAAATTTCATCTGACTTAATATTAAGCCATTTATTTAATAATGGGGCACCTTTTCGTGCAATGATGAAAAATAGTAACATATATCCAACTGAGATGAGAACGGAGGTAATGATACCAAGAGCAGATGTGGAGCCTGCTAGTAGAACACCAGACATTGTGGTTAAAAATAAGGCAAGGAAGATATCATCGAATAGGATGATTCCTAAAATTAGCTCGGTTTCAGGATTGGCTGTTCTTTTTAAATCTACAAGAACCTTCGCGACAATCGCACTTGAGGATACACTAAGTAGTCCGGCGATAATAAGTGTTTCCATCCATGGCATACCTGCGATAAAGCCATACGCCAAACCTAAAATAAAATTGATTGCTACATAAATACTCCCACCGACAACAATATTTTTCCCAGACTTCGCCAGCTTTCCTACTGAAAACTCTAAGCCTAAATAGAAGAGTAAAAATAGCACCCCAATTCTTCCGAGAAATTGGATAATATCGTTACTTTCAATAAATCGTAAGTCGATAATCCCAAAATGTGGGGCATGTGGGCCAACAAGCATTCCTAAAATAATGAGAAACGGAATGATCGAAAATTTCAGCTTGTTGGCAATAATTGAACCGATTGCAACAAGGACAAGTGCTGTACCTACTTCAAATACTAAATGATCCATTTTTCACCTTCACCTCTCACAAGATAGTAAATTTTTTATTAATTCTTTAATTTGATTTCTTTCACCAGAAATCACCAATGTATCACCAACCTCAATGATTGTGTCTGAGCCAGGATTAATCGATCTTTTTGAATTCTTTTTCTTAATTGCGATAACATTAACCCCATAGTTATTTCGTATATCAATTTGACCAATTGTTTGATTGACTGCAGCTGCATTAGGCTCTACTTTAAACCATTCAATAATTAAATCATCGAATGCAAAGTCTACCGTTTCTAACGCTTTCGGCTTATAGCTCATTCCACCTAAAATACCTGCAATCTGTCTAGCCTCTGCATCATTTAATGTGACGTTACTGATTACTTCATCATGATCATCTGAATCAAAATGATAAATTTCTCTTCGGCCATCATCATGAATAACGACAACGAGCTTATCCTGATTTTTAGTCACAATTTCAAACTTGCACCCAATTCCTGGGAGTTCACTTTCTCTAATATTCATTTTCTAAATCCTCCTTATGATTTGTAACCATTGAATTAAGGCTTAACTGCTTTAAAGATTAACATCAATTTCCGTTCGAATTTGCTCTTCCTTAGAAATCCCGAGATATTTAAGAGTTTCTGATGGAGTTGAATGGTTAAAATGTTTCTGTAATATCGAAATGGCGACTCCCCGCTTATACGCATGAAATCCAAAGGTTTTCCGCATTGAGTTTGTTCCTATTTTCCCTTCAATTCCAACTGCCTCAGCAGCCTGGTGAATGATACGATACGCCTGTTGCCGCGTAATTGGCTTTTGTGTTTTTGGGGATTTAAATAAATAGTGGTCATTTTCCAATTGATGCACTTGAATATAATGATGCAGGTCTTTCTTTACTTTATGATTTAAATAAACTTCCTTTAGCGTTCGTGATTCTTTATGTGGAAGTAAATAAAAATCCTTAATTCCCCCACTATTTTCTACGACATCGCCAACCTTTATTTCCAATAACTCCGTAATTTTTAATCCAGTATTAATCCCAAAAACAAATAGGACATAATCTCTTTCCGAATGTTTTTTTAAATATCTCTTCATGGAATTGATTTGTTTTACATCCCTTAAAGCTTCTACATATTCCATTGTTTACTCCCCTTAATCAATGTTACTTAATACCATTATATAATATAATTATGTAACATTCAAATTTATAGTACTATTTCTTTCTGATTAAGGAGTCGTATCCTCATTTCCTCTAGGGAGATATAACAGCAACTCCAAATTCCACCCATTTATTTGTACAAAGTAGCTGATTAATTTCTTTGATAATCATTTTATTAGCACCACCAATTCATTACTTTAACTTAAATATGTAAGATTAAAATTTGATAATATATGTAAAAATCTATTTATAAAGTTGCTACTATTGATAGAATTTATACATAGAAATAATGTGGCCTTTGGATTTAAAGAAGGATGAAAATACAAAAAATGCAGGAATTGATCAAAAAGATAAATAGGTGGTACTACTATTTGAACATATATTTAACAGCATAAAAATATTTGGGATCAGCACTTCAGCCTCTTTGCTGTAGTAAACTTCAAAAACACTCTAAATAATATCGGAGAAATTTATTCTATCCTAGCAGGAAATAAAAAAGACGCTATCATTCAACTATCTGAATGTAGCGTCTTTTCCATTGATTGTGACCTTTCAAGATAATTTTTCACTAGATCAGCTTCTGTTCTTCTCCAATAAATCGTTAACATTAAGCCTATAAACCCAGCCATCCCAGCAACATAGAAGACCGCTGCAAAATAAAAGGTGTGACTGAACATCCCAGCTATAAACGGTCCGATGAAAATCCCAATGGCATAGACAGCTTGGAACACTCCCATCGCTGTTGCCCGTTTCTCAACTGAGATGGTTTGAATCGCCATTCCCATTAGGAGAGGAATCGTTAACCCTTTGGCAAAGCCATTAAACACTTGCGATATATATAATAATTCCAATGATGATATTAACGGTATTATTGCCGAAAAGATACACGTACCTAGAAAACCATAGAATAAAATCGTCCATTTATTAAACCGACCTATAATAAACTTTCCTGAAACAATGGTGCAAGAGCATGTGGGATCATAAAGCAAAAAACGAGGATAATTAAGCTTTCCTCTGTTGCCCCTAACTCAAGCGCATATGTTGGTGCATAGCCAAACATTGTAATAAATAAGACAGAATGAGCTAACGCTGATAACAAGGCTGCTTTTAAAACAATCGTTTCCCTTCCAATTTCTCGTAATTCCTTCAACTCGATTTTTTTCTGAACAGCTTGGGATTTGCTCTCTTTTACTGAAAGAGACATAAGGATTCCAATACAGCCTAGCAAGCCACCAATCCAAAATGGCGCTTTCCATCCCCATTCGCTAACAAGATAACCGCTTATTCCCATACTTAATAGCTGTGAGGAAACTGTAATAAATTGAATATTCCCCATCGCCTTTGTCGCATCCTCAGGCTTAAAATAGCTTGATACAAAACGGTAAAGGCTACCCACATTGATGCTGTTACACCAGAAATGACCCTAGAAACAAAAGAAAAGGTCAAGCTTTCGGTTAACGCAAATCCAAAGCAGCTGATGACTGCGGTGACCAAGCCTAATATAATAAAAGGTTTACGAATTTTCATCTTGTCAGAAACAATCCCGATCGGAAGTCGTAATAAAATTTGCATAATTCCATAGCTACCAACGATAAGACCAACTAAAGATGCAGAACCTCCTAAAAAATCTAGATACTCTACAAATACAGGCACATAAATATATAAAGAAAACCAATAAATAAACGTGATGATGATGAAAAACAAATGATCATATTTAGAAACTTCTTGTCTCGTCTCGTTTTTCTCCAAGCTAGCTCCTCCTGTAAGAGAAAGATAAATGCCTAATTACTCATGAATTAAGGGTATTGTAACTCGAACCTCTCCTCCACCCGCTTTTGTGTTTCCAAGAGTAAGCTCTCCATTGTGAAGTTCCACTGCATTTTTTGCAAATGTCAATCCCATTCCATAATGACCTTTAGAATGACGGCTCTTATCGTCCATGTAAAAAAGTTCTGTGGCTCTTTTTAACCCCATTTCCGAAAATCCATTGCCTGTGTCCTTTACAATAAAATAAAAAGTCACAGAATCGCATTCTGCATGCACCGAGACAGTTCCGCCTTCCGGTGTATAATCAACTGCGTTTGTTAAGATATTCAATAATGCCCTATGTAACAATTGCCAATCTATTTTCGCTTCTTTCATTAGATTTTCTTTTTTGAACAAAATGTTTATATTTTTATTTCTTTTATAGGCGGATATATCCTTGAGGAGAGTTTCTGTCAACTTATCTACAGATGCTTCCTCTAAATGAATCGTTAAGGAATCCTCCGCTTTCGAAAGATGAATCAGCTGATAAATATATTGTTCAATTTGATTTCCTGCTCCAAGAATATACTTTGTATACTCTGCTTGGTCTTCGGTTTGATTTGACAAGCTGAGCAATTCAGCATTCCCCTTAATAATGGTAATCGGAATCTTGATATCATGTGCCAAAGCACCTATTTGTTCTTTTTTATTTTTTTCTAAACGCCACTGTGCCTCAAGTGAGGACTGAAGAGCATCTCTCATTTCAATCATGGAGTCAATCACATCATCGAATTCCTTAATATTTGTAAATTCGGGAGTGAATTGCAAATTTTGCTCTTTTATATTTCGAGTGATTAAGTTCAATATCTTAAAATGTTTTCTTAATCTATTCGCAAAGTAAGTTGTTATAATAGAGATTACTATGATGAGCAAGATAATCAAAATACAAATACTCGTTAATTCATAATTAGGAAGGTATTTTCTTAGTAAAGGTGAACTGAAATCTGCACGCAATGAATATTGCAAAACACAATATTCATCATTTCTTTCTATAACCAAATATCCTTTTTGCTTATAATTGACATAAGGTTTTTTTTCAATCTTCTTTTTTACCAGTTGCAGATCTTTTTCGTTAATAGTTCCAGCTGTTTTTTGATTTGTTTCTTTATCAAGGATAGCATATGACATTGAAGCAGGAATCATATCAGCAGTTACTTTGTCGATGGTTCCTAACTTCGGTGACAGTTTTTCTGCCTCTCGTTCATTATAATTCGCTGGGTGTAAGAAACCTGTATTCATTGCGATCGTATTCATAAATAAATATAGCAGAGCAAGTACGACCAAACTAATACAGAGGGTCACCATATACTTTATCAGTTCTCTACGAAGTGTTTTCTGGCTCTTAAAACCTATTCCCATTTGTATCCAACGCCCCATACCGTTTTAATTGGGTCTGCATTATGCTCTTTACATTTTTTTCGAATCGTTCTGATAAATTCAGTAATTGTTGAATACAAGGCATTCCCATCTAATCCATATATCTCCTCGTAAATTTGTTCTCTCGAAAAAATTCTTCCTTTATGTAGAGCTAAAAATTCACAGATCTTATATTCATTTTTTGTTAGGTTGAGTTTGTTGTTATTGATAAATACTTCTTTACTATCAAAATGAAATAAAAAACCAGAGATGATTCTTTTCGATTGATGTTTATCTCTCCGTTCCCTTCTTAAGTGAGCATTAACTCTCGCACTTAACTCTCTAACACCGAACGGCTTTGTAATATAATCATCTCCGCCGGTAAGAAGACCTTTTACTATCGCTTCCTCTTCCGTTTTAGCTGTTAGGAATAAAATCGGACAATCAACCAAAGGCCGTATCTGTTTACATAACTCAAAACCATCAACATCTGGCATCATAACATCGAGCAAAATTAAATCATATCCTTGAAATAAATCAGGTGGCTGTCCTTTAACATGATCTAATGTGTCAACTTGATGCTGGTCACGTCGCAAAATATTTTGTATTAATACAAGAATGTCTTTTTCATCATCGACAGCAAGGATATTTGCCATTGCCCGCTCCCCCATACTATTCAAATATTTTTCTGCCTTCCCATTTACTAAACCATATAAGGCTGGCAATGATTGTAAATATTATACCAAAAACCATAATCAATACCCCTGAATTTATTTCATGCATAAACAAAGGATTATCTCCTTTATTTACTGCTTTAAAATGTAATACTCCATTTAAGCCTGACAATCTAATCCCCCAAGCCCACGGGTTAAATTTCCATATAGCATCTCCTAATCCTGTGTTCATTAAAGCTGTCATAAGCAGACCGGCTCCTCCAAACAGGACAGAAGCCCCCATTCCAAACTTATAGCTGATAAAAAGGTAAATACAATACAGGACTACACTTCCCGCAACTAGCGAGGCACCACCCTTTATAAAGATATCGTATGACAAATCCGGCACTTTTAAAATAAACTTTAAACCTATTATAAAGATGAATAGCGCTAAACCAATAGAGCAAACCCCCATGAGAAGCAGCATTAACATTTTACTCATATAAGCAAGGACTTTCGGAAATGTGCTCCCTAGTAGCACTTGAAATTTCCCTGCCTGTTCTTCTAAGGATGCAGTCATTCCGCATAGCACTCCAATGAGCAGCGGAAGTGCAACTGCTATGGCTTCCATAAAAGATTTATACAAGTGAAATTGACTTTGATCTCTCCCCAAAAAATAAAGGATCAATATACACGGACAAACTATAGGAATAATAAAATGCAGCCACATAAAGGAGGTGTGCTTACTCTTTAGAAAATCAGCTTTTAAACACCTCAAAAGCAATCTCACCTTACATCGCCCCCTGCTTTTTTGTTCGGTAATCAATTAAAGGGGCAAATGAACGACTGGTTAAAAATGCCATAACCAAAAATAATAGAATGGAAATCAATATAGTAGGAGGAACGACCAGCCAACTCAACAAAGGATCATTTTTTTCAAGCAACAGACCATTAGGATGAATACCAATAGTTGGGCACATCATTCGAATAGGCCAGCTCCAAGGAATGAACCACCAAAAAGAACGAGATGCTGACATTACTCCCAAAACAAACGTTCCTATTAGATTTAACATTACCGCTATTGTAAGCCCCCACCTTTTGGCCACAAATAAACAGAGTGGAATTTGCCAAAGACTTGTCATCCAGAGCAATAAACTCGCGGTAATTGTAGAAAGCGAAATAATGGAAAAATTGGCTATAACGATTCCCATGAGTAACATAAAAATTAAAAATACAATTTGAGATAAAAGCGAATAAATCATGATAATTATAATCTTGGCATACCATAAGCTCACTAAATTAATAGGTAATGAATACGTACCATTATAATTAGAAGCCTTTTTTTCTTTTTGATGAGATAAAGAACAAAATAAAGCAATCATCACTGGCATAAATATAATAGACCACCAGTTAAAAGTACCGGATACAAAAAATTGAATGTTCATTAAAAAAGAAAAACCTATATTAAGAAGAGGTACAAAAATAACCATTTTTCTAGAGAATGTCCTCTTAAACTTCAGGTTTTCGGCTTTTATATAATTTATCATTTATTTACACCTTCTTTTTCACGGCATGACTTTACAACTTCCATAAACAAGTTCTCCAAATCATCAACCTTATTTATTTCACCCTGGTACCCAAGGTGACCGCTGCTGATAATCCCAATATGATCTGCTATTTGCTCGACTTCTGAAAGAATGTGACTAGATAAAATCACCGTTATTCCTTCCTGAGGAAATGAACGTATTAGGTCTCTAAGCTCCTGTATACCTATTGGATCTAGTCCGTTTGTAGGTTCATCAAGGATTAATAATTTAGGATGATTTAATAAGGCGATTGCAATTCCAAGCCGCTGCCTCATCCCCATTGAAAATTGCCCTGCTTTTTTCTTTCCAGCATGCTGCATATCTACAGTCTTTAACACACTGTTTATGCGATCTTCAGAAAGACCGAGCAGCGTAGCATGTACCTTCACATTTTCAAAAGCAGTTAAATTATCGTAAAGAGGCGGACTTTCTATTAACGATCCGATATTTTGCAGATCAGATCGTTTCCATTTATGTCCATCAAAGAAAACCTCACCAGAAGTCTTCCGTAAAATTCCTGTTAAAATTTTAAGTGTTGTCGATTTTCCAGCTCCATTTGGTCCCAGCAGACCATAAATGCTGTTTTTTTGAACAGTTAATGAAACATCTGTAACAACTGTTTCTTTGCCAAACTTTTTTGTAAGACTTTTGGTTTCTAATAGGACTGCACTCATTTTACATCTCTCCCTTATTCCTTTTCATTCTTTAATACAACCGCTCGATAATACTCACGATTAAACTCAACAATGATTTCATCTTTGGCATCAGGATCTTCGTTTGTACTATAAATCTTCCCATAGCGTAATGGTTTTTTCTCTCTGATTTTATCCGGGTCATTAGAGATATATGGTTCTTTCAGTTCTTCTTCCGACCATCTCTTTCCATCACCATCTACAAAGAAAGATTGGCCTATTGCTCCTATTACTTTTCCTTTTTTGTCTTCTTCAACTTTATTTTTAAACTGATAAAGTTGATTGTCATATACTATTTGATCGAGTTTTCCCTTATCAATTAGACTCTTCATAGTTTCATTTGTATCGTTTTCGTTAACAACAGTAAAATGCATTGTTTTTTTTGTTTCTTCAACAACTTTATCTCCAAACTCTGTTAATGATTGACAAGCAGATACTATAAATAAAACAATAAAGCAGCCTAAAATGTTTACACATTTTTTCATAAACAACAAACATCACCTCACTCTTCTGAATTTTCCCCATTAGATGTTAAAAACAATAATGGATTCTTAAGCCGCCATAAATCCATGTGAAGTTTCCTTTTTTTCCGGATGCAGATCATTCTAGAATACTTTTATCAAAATTTAATCAAAAAAATATTTCAAACTGGATCTTTAAGCATTTTGGCGGCCAGATCCACGATCAAAGCCAAATAAAAAAGTGCAATCGATCACACTCCTTACTCTAAATGGGTGAAATCTCATTTATTTCCCAATAAAAAATATGATTTTCTTTGGAATATTCTTAACCATAGAAAAAACTGGTAAGAACTCTTAAGTTATACATCCCTTGTCTTGATGAAGAGGCTCTTGATTTGTATCGAAATGTTGTTCAAACCACATTATCGAAATTAACCGTTTCTCCGTCCAATAGTGTTCATTCTTAAAGCTGAATATAAAAAACGGATGTGAAAGATAACTCTTTCACACCCGTTGCTTTTTACTTAATTTTCTTGCCCCAGCTCTAATTCTACCGAGTATGTCTACGATTGTTTGCCGATCATTTAGCTTGATTTGAGCATGAGCTTGAGCCTTTGTTCCTTTGTTAGTGTTTCTTGTCTAATGTATTGTGTTGAAATTAACTGGATTATCATAACCATAAGATTGCTTGCTAATGACGTTGATGATAAATCTGTTTAATTTTAACCATGGATAATTTCTCTACACAAGAAAAGGCGGCTTTTAGGCAGCCTTTTCATTTTCATTATTGTTGTTAGAAATTGTTTTCTTGCCTAATGAGTACGATCCAGATGCGCAATTCAAGCAAAGCCTCCTGCCGTACTGACGAGCCCAACGGTCATAACCATGGATCAGGAACTACTCTGAAGCAAAACCTTCACAAGAAATAGCTTTCTAATAATTCACACCTTTCTGATGCTTTAATGTTTCAAGCCACTTAGTATCTCCGGTCCCATAGCTCTTGCTTTGCCCCACATCCCTCAGAGAGCCATTGCTATAATCAATTGAGAGGACAAAATCCGGAATGGCATCATACCCAGCTTCCGCTATTTTACTGAGCTCCGAACGATAATATGTTATAGCATAGGAAGCAGTTTGTTTTTGTACAGGATCTTTTTCAAGCTCTTCTTTATATACATCTAATAAATCACGTCCATCAGGCGTTACGTAACGCCCATCAACCACTTTTAATTCCTTCAACTGATAGCCTGTGACATCGTACATCTCACGAGCAGCTTGATATTTTTTATATGCCTCTTCGGAAAATTGTGCAGAATCACTGCTAAGGCTTTTCATGATATGTAAAAATAGCTCTTTGCTGTTGTCTCCTGATTGAAGCACTTGCTCAATTTGCTCAATGAGTGCCTCATCATCTGTTCCGCTCACCTGTACTTTATAGTCAATCGGTGTAATCGTAAACGTAAGCTTTGTCCCCTGCGGAATATGAATATCATATCGCTTCAACAGCACTTGCAGCTGCTGGTTAACCTGGCTTCGCTGATACACCTTTGCATTCTCATTCTCCACTTCTCCATCAAATGTCACATTGCGAAATACAGCATCCTGTAGGTTATAGTTTTGCGCCTTCCCTTTGAATAGCCATTCTGTTTCATTATCATAAGCAGCTTGTCTCTCTGCAGCTGACAGGTCACTTCTGAAATGAGGCGACTTTGAATTTTGGTACTTATCTTTAATATAGCCTAATGGATCAGACTTTGTTTTGTTAATCGCATTTATCCTGCTGTATTTTTCATCTAGTATTTTAATTCTAATATCACTTTCAGATTCATAGGGGTTAGTAGATTGAATGACAGTTTCTTCCCCTGTGTCTGTCACTGTTCGATCATTAGCTGATTGATACAATTTGCTGAAAGTCCCATTGTTTCTCACTACACTGGTCTTAGAGTAATTGAACTGATCGATACCATTCTCAGAGGATTGTCTCTCAAGTCTGTATGCCTTGTCCAATACTGATTGTGTATATACAGATGTACTTTTACTCCTGTAAGCTGAAACCTTATTCCAGATATTGTGTGCCGTGACTTGGTAACGAATATATTGCTGATTCAGACGCATTCGGTTCCCTCCTGATTAAGTCTCTCTTTTCTTTTTATCGGCAAACCTGTTGTAAATATTAACCTTATAAAGCATTTATTTACACTTTCGACTTTATTATGTATGTCACAACAATACTTGAAGCAGGTTCGTCTAAGTCTCTTCTAGCTTGAGTAAGGTCATCGATGCGCCGATATGATTTCCTCTTCCTGAGCGAAAACCTTCCGCGGCACTTTCATTACGACGGTATGCTTCTCTCTCTTGTTTCATCATGTACAACCCTAGCTCCTTCGTGTTTATGTGCACTTGCAGGATGTTTCTTCTCCACTTCCGATAGAACCGCAGTCACATCAGCTGTGCTCTTGAGCATGCGTCGCTTACGAAAGGAAAGTAATCGGATTCCCTCTCTTAAAGTGCACAACATTTCTTGAGGAAATGTTCAATTGCTCCTTTTTATTTATTAATTTTCCATTATAAAAATAGTGTTAGGAAACCTTATCTACTAACAAAATCGTTTACTAAATAAATCAATCATCATTAAGGCATTTTCAATTACTTTCCGTGTTTTATGAGAATTCTTAATTCGGATAAAAAATTAAATGCATGTAGCAATCATTAGAACCTGCTACTTTTTACAACACACCGCAATTGTTTACATTAATTAGGGGAAACTAAACATAATTGAGTTTTTTAACGAATAACTGGAGGGCTAATTGGATGGATATATATATATACATATTATTACTTCTCGGCTATGCTGCCTTACCTTTTTTCGGTTTAAATTCGAAGCGGAATTTCCCTTATGCCAATGTGCTGTATATTGTCACTGTCGGTCTTATTTACGATAACCTTATCCTTGCCCTTGGACGTTTCATTGGCGAGAGTGCTCTTCTTGAATCGCTTAGCATATGTAGATATTGGCTACACGCCTTCATTACTCCGACGCTAGTATTGTTTAGCTATGGGGTTATCCGAAAAACAGCACTTCACTGGGCAAAGAGTCGCATTTTTTATCTTGTCGCTTGGATTTACATGCTCCTCCTTATTTTAATTGAGCTTATTACTGTCACCCTTCATTTAAAAGTTACCCCTGTATTTGAATATGGTGTTCTTCATTATGTACAGGAAACAGAAACGGGGATTCCATATATGATCATTGGTACCGTTCTATCAGTTTTACTAGCTAGCATCATTGTTTGGTGGAAAGAAGGATGGAAATGGATGCTGATTGGTACAATCGTTATGATAATCGGCAATGCTATTCCTCTCCCCTTTAGCAGTTCAGCCACGATGAATGTTTTTGAATTTCTATTTATCGCCTCTTTGTGGGGAACGAAAACAAAAATATAGGTATATTAGAAGCTTTTCGTTCATATGATTGTTTGTTAGAAAAAGGAGGTCATTTTTTTATGGCAAGCCAAACAGGGGTTATTGTCCAACAATCATTGAACGCTTTACTAGAGGATCTATCATTTTTACCTATATTACATGACCAAGCAAGGAAGCAAGCTTTTACATCTTTGGCAGCAATTCTGTCTACTCCCAATCATATTCATAAATCTTTTTTACGTGTTCCATTAGAAAAAGGGAAGGTTGTCAGGATTCCCGCCTTTCGTGTCCAGCATAATGATACGCTCGGACCTTATAAAGGAGGGATTCGCTTCCATGAATCTGTCAACGAGGAGGAGGTCATAAACCTTGCAGCGTTAATGACGTTGAAAAATGCATTATATGAGGTTCCCTTTGGAGGCGGAAAAGGCGGGGTGGCAATAAATCCTCGAGATTTCTCTGATAAAGAGCTGCATTTAATCTGTGAAAAATATGTGCGTTACTTTAGTGATATTCTCGGCCCTGATAAGGATATTCCTGCTCCAGATGTTGGGACAGGCGAGCGCGAAATGGACTGGATGATGGCAGAATACAAAAGCATCAATCCAGGAAAGCCTTATCGTGGTAGCTTTACTGGGAAAAGCATTGTCAATGGAGGCTCACTCGGTCGCAGAGAAGCAACAGGAAAAGGGGTTTATTTTACCTTCCGTTATTTACTTCATAATTTCTTACTTGAGCAAAAACTATTCCTTTTAAAAAGCAACAACCGTTTTGCCAAAACCGCATTATCACTAGCCGAAAAGCCTATAACAATAGCGGTACAAGGGTTTGGAAATGTAGGATCTATTGCAGCATTAGAAGCCTATCAGTGCACATACTTACAAAATAAAGTAGTCGCTGTAAGTGACCGAAATGTTACTCTCTATAACGCTGAGGGCTTAGATATCCCAGCCCTTATTGAGTTTGCATCATTAAACCGTGGAGAGCTTCCAGTAACTAATGAGCAGCTATCAGCCGCTAAAATCGCTGCAGAGATTAAACCACGTGATGCGGTTTTATACGGAAATGTCGATGTCCTGCTTTTAGCTGCCTTAGAGGATCAAATACACAAGCAAAATATGGAGCAAATTAAAGCAACTATCATTATCGAAGGAGCAAACGCACCAATAACAGGGGAAGCAGATACATTTTTAAGCAATAAAGGCGTCATTATTATCCCTGATATTCTCGCAAATGCCGGCGGGGTTATCGTTTCTTATTTTGAATGGCTTCAAGGCCGAGAAACCCAATTTTACAGTGAAGCAGAAGTATTTCAATTACTTTATGAAAAGATGAAAACAACCTTAGATATAATTCTTCCACACTACTTCGCAGCTCCTCTTCCATTGCGGCAAAACTGCTATATCCAAGCAGTTATGAAGCTATGCACAATCCTATATCGACATGGGAAATTATATTGAAAAAGAGGGGGACAGTCCCCCTCTTATAAATTTCGATTTCGATATAACAAATAAATGAAAAACGGGGCACCAATTCCTGCAGTAAAAACACCCGCAGGAATATCAAGTGGTAGGAATGCTGTTCGCGCAACCATATCTGCGATTATCACGATCATTCCACCTAATAATGCTGAAATAGGAACTAAGCTTGCAAAGGAACGGCCAACTAGCATTCTACCAATATGGGGAGCAATTAAGCCAACAAACTCTATGCCTCCAGCAAAAGCTGCGGCAGCTCCAGCTAATGCCACACTAATTAATAAAAGAATTAGTCTTTGCTGCTGTACCTTCACCCCAAGTCCTGTTGCAACATCATCACCTAATTCTTTTACATTAACAAGTCTTCCAAGGAAAAATGCACTAGGAATAAATATGACTAACCATGGTAGCATCGCTGACACATCCTTCCAGTTCGCTCCATACAAACTTCCTGTTAACCATAAATAAGATTTCGTCGCAATCGTTGTTTCACTGACAACAAT
The DNA here is from genome assembly GCF_052044855.1 of Metabacillus sp. 22489. Classification (NCBI taxonomy): domain Bacteria; kingdom Bacillati; phylum Bacillota; class Bacilli; order Caryophanales; family Bacillaceae; genus Metabacillus; species Metabacillus sp. 22489. The sequence continues at coordinate 14,104 of NZ_JBQENT010000005.1, read as the reverse complement.
CATCATCATGACGATAGCCTTCATCGCAGCTGAAACTCCAATTCCGATTAATACAAGTCTTATCGGTGTTACACCCTTTTTCCAAGACAACAAATAGATAATCGCCGAAACAATTGTTGCTCCTGCGATTGCTGCAAAAGGTAGAAAGCTTATACTAACGGCTCCCATTAAATAAACGATAAACAAAATCGCGCCAACCGATGCGCCACTTGTTATTCCAATAATATCGGGAGAAGCGAGTGGATTACGGATAACAGCCTGCAAAATTAATCCGGCTACACCAAGTGCTGCTCCAACCATAAACGCAAGCAACACTCTTGGCAGTCTTAGTGTATGTAAAATAAAATCATACTCCCCACTACTAAAGCCGACTAGCTCCTTCATAACTTGAAAAGGATGAATAAAGCTACTTCCCACAGCTAAACTTAAAATAAACAGTAGCAAAGACATTACGCTGAGAAGAAGAATGACAATTATCGGCCTTTTCCCGATTTGTAAGGAAATTGAACCAGTTTTTGTACGTACTGTATAAAAATCATTCATTTCTTGCTAACCCCCTGCGTGCAAGATAAATAAAAAATGGTGTTCCGACGAAGGCAGTCATCACGCCAATCGGGAGCTCCTGTGGCATAATAACAAATCTTGCTGCAACATCTGCTAGAAGCAATAAACTTGCCCCAACAAATACGCTATAAGGAATAACCCATCTGTAATCTGGTCCAACAAGCCCGCGAACAATATGTGGAACAATTAAACCGACAAACCCAATCGATCCTGCAACAGCTACTGATCCCCCTGCCAAAATGACAACAATTACTCCAATTAACGCTGTTATTAATATGGTCCGTTGCCCTAAGCTTTTCGCTACATCATCCCCAGAAAGAAGAATATTTATCGATCTCCCTAAGAATAGCGCGACAAGACCTGCAATCAACATCATCGGCAGCACAGGTAACAGCATATCCATGCTTCGTCCAGCAACAGAACCTGCCAACCAAAATAAAACGCTTTGAAGCTTTTGTTCATCGATTACTAAAAGCCCTTGGGTGAACGAAACAAATAAAGCTGTTATCGCTGCTCCAGATAATACAATTTTGATCGGCGATAAGCCATCCCTGCCTAACGAGCCTAAAAAATATACTAATATCCCTGCAACACCAGCACCTAAAAAAGCAATCCACATATAACTTACCAATGAATCAACCTGAAAAAACGTTGCCGAAAATACAATAAAAAACAACGCGCCAGCATTTACACCGAAAATATCAGGTGCAGCTAGTGGATTTTTCGTTAACGCTTGCATCAATGCACCAGCAATTGCTAGATTTGCACCAATGACTGCAGCGATAACAGCTCTTGTCAGGCGTGATGTTGTTATAATGATATGTTCTGTGCTCGTCTCATCAAAATGAAAGAAAGCATCAAATGTCGTTTGGAACGAAATCGCATTTTGTCCAAATGCTATGCTTGCGAAAAAGGAAAGCACAAACAGTCCGATACATAAAAACAATCCAACAACCTTAAGTGGTGTTGAAGTAAAGACAATGCCCATGTTTCTCCTCCTTTCATAAAAAAACGTTTAAAAATAGGAGAAGCTGCAGCCTCCTCCTACCAAAAAGCTTATTTATTTTTCTAATTCAAATTTTTCATATAAATCATCAAGCATTAAGTTTGCAGCTTTAATGCCACCACCCATATTCCAAATGATTTCGTCAACCGTATGAACCTCATTAGCTTTAACAGCATCTAGCTTTTTCCATAGTGGATGGCTCGTCCATTCCTCATATGTTTTCTTTACCGCTTCGTTATCCTCCATAAAGAGGTAGAAGACATCTGCGTTCATTTCTGAAATGCTCTCTTTGTCAGTTAATTGAAGAATATCTTGAGAATCATCCGTTAAATTTTTCGGTCCCTTAAATCCTAATTCTGTAAGAACCGAACCAGCAAAGCCTGTCACATATATGCGAGCATGGTCTTCTCTAAAGTTTAGCACTGAAGCATGAAGCGGCCATTTATCCGCTAATTTTTCTTTTATTTTCGTTTGGAAATCTGCAACTCTTTCATCCCAAGCAGTGATGATCTCTTTAGCCTTCTCCTCTTCGTTCATCGCTTGACCCATTAATTCAACTGTTCCTTTATAATCAAAAACCGTTTCATGAACAACGGTTGGAGCGATTTCTGTTAGTTGATCATAAATTTCCTCATGACGAATTTTTGAAGCAATGATTAAATCTGGTTTTAACTTCTCAATTTCTTCTAAGTTCGGCTGTGTTTCCTGACCAATAATTTGTACACCCTCTAAATCATCCTTTAGATAATTAAAGATTGGCTGTTCAAGCCAGGATTCGACTGCACCAACAGGCTTTATACCAAATGCAACAGCTGTATCTGTTGCCCCTTGATATAGCGTAACAATTTTTTTAGGAGTCCCCTCGATTTTTGTCGTCCCCATCGCATGAGTGATTTCACGAACATCACTCCCACTAGCTTGCTCGTTAGCACCAGAAGAAGCTGATTCATTAGAATTACTACATCCAGCTAAAATCAAAACAAAGAATAAAATAAGTGCAAAGCCGCTAAGAAGTGGTTTTCTCCCTAATGTGTATGTAGTTGCTGTCATGTTATGTCCCTCCAAATTATATATGATAATGATAATTATTATCATTACATGTCGGATTATATAATAATCCATTTCCACTATCAATAGGTAAATGAAAATTATTTTCATTTACAATTCTAATTGGGCTAAACTGAGGTGAAACCCTATCGAAATTTGTCGAATGACAGAATTATTCTTAAAATTGGGAGATATCATTCAAAAGTTAACAGATTTCTAGCCAAAGTTGGGTGATTATTATAAAAAGTTGACAAATTACAGAGTTTGGAAGCTCTTCTCTAAAGGTTCTATACTCATTTACATGCTTCAATAAAATGAGGTGTTCAAGATTTCAGGCTTTTTTCTTTACTAATATCCTAAGTATAAAAATAGCTTACAAATTTCCATGACTATTGAATCATTTTTTGAAAACTTAGTTTGTTTAATAGCTAAACTAAATAGATGTTGCTATAATAAATCTCGAGTTAGGACTTTTTCATTTACGCATAAATGTAAGCCCTTTCTTAAATATTTAATAAGGAGGCATTGTAATCATTTTTGGTAAACCTCACATTCTAATTACAAAGGAGAGTATAGTATGATAAAAGTATTTCGTAAATCAATTCTTACTGGACTAGCTTTAGCCTTAATCGTACCTGCTGGAATGACTAGTGCCACTTCCACTAGTGAGCCAATAAGTGCTTTAGACGTTGCACCAATGGATAAACGTTATGAAGATTCATTCACAATCGGTGCAGCTGTTGAGCCTTATCAATTAGAAGGAGAAGAAGCAGAAATATTAAAGCACCACTATAACAGTATCGTAGCAGAAAATGTGATGAAGCCTATTAATATACAGCCAGAGGAAGGAAAATTTAACTTTACTGAAGCTGATAAAATTGTCAAATTTGCAAAGGAAAATAATATGGATCTTCGTTTCCATACGCTCATCTGGCATAGCCAGGTTCCTGAATGGTTCTTCCTAGATAAGGATGGCAAGCCAATGGTTGATGAAACAGACCCGAAGAAACGGGAAAAAAATAAAAAGCTATTACTGAAGCGTGTAGAAAAGCATGTAAAAACAATCGTCCAACGGTATAAGGATGATATTGATTCATGGGATGTTGTGAATGAAGTCATTGATGATAACCCGCAAAATGAAAAAGGATTACGTGAATCACCTTGGTACCTCATTACAGGAACAGATTTTATTAAAGTTGCCTTTGAAACAGCAAGAAAATACGACAAAGATGCAAAGCTTTATATTAATGATTACAATACAGAAGTTGAACCTAAACGAACTCATTTATACAATCTTGTAAAAGAACTTCTCGAGCAAGGTGTTCCAATTGATGGTGTCGGACATCAATCCCATATTCAGCTTGGTTGGCCTAGCATTCAAGAAACTGAGGATGCAATTAATTTATTTGCAAGTCTTGGCTTAGATAACCAAATTACTGAATTAGATGTTAGCTTATATGGATGGCCACCAGCACCAGCATATCCGACATATGAGGATATTCCTGATGAAGTCTTCCAAACACAAGCAGAACGCTATGATGCACTATTCGAGTTATATGAAAAGCTAGATGACAAAATTAGCAATGTTACCTTCTGGGGCATTGCGGATAATCATACATGGTTAGATGATCGTGCAGAGCAATATAATAATGGCATTGGGAAAGATGCTCCGTTTGTATTTGATATACATTACAATGTGAAGCCTGCATATCATGCAATTATGGACTAAAAGCGTTGGTTAGGAGTTTAATGACAAACTCCTAGCCTCCCCGCCTAAATTTAGTCTAAAAACCTACAGCTCTCTCAAGGAATTTGTAGGTTTTTCTAATTTCTTTAAGTCGACAGCTTTCTTCTAATGCCTATTCTTCTTCCGCTTTAAGAGAAGCTTCAGCAAGAAAAGCTAAATCTTGCGAGTTCTTACTGATTTCTTGAATCGTTGCCGAAAATTCTTGAATTGCCCCTGCTTGATTGTCTGTTAGCGTATGTATTTCAACAAACGTCTTACTTAATTTTGCAAGGAGGTTATGGATATTGCCCGTGATTTCATTAATTTGATCCACGTTCTCCTTAGAGTTTGTAGCAAGCTTTCGTATTTCGTTTGCTACGACAGAAAATCCTTTACCTGCCTCACCCGCTCTTGCCGCTTCAATAGCAGCATTTAAGCCTAATAAGTTACTCTGATCTGATAATTGTTTGACAACTGATGAGATTTTATCAATTTCCTCTGCACTTGAACTAACATCCTTCATTTGCACAGTCATTTCGGTTGCACGATCAGCTAATTTTGTCACCGATCCGTTTATTTCTTCAATGGACGCCGCAGTTTGCTCTACAATTGCAGAAAAGCTTTCCGCCATCTCAAATAACTTATTTGCCTTTTCAAGACTTGTACCTAGTCCAACCCCACCGATTACTCGACCCAACTCATCATGTAATGGAATGGCACGGGCAATTAACGGAAAGCCAAAAATCTCTTTTGGAATAACCGCTGACAATGACCTGTTCTGCCTAATCGCATTTGTAATAATATCTCCTTCTGCTAAAGGATCACCAGCTTTTACGTTTAAGGCAAAGGTTTTTCCTGGAATGTTCATAATTAATTTTTCTGTATCATAAATCCCTACGGTTATATCATCTTGTACTAAACTATTTAATAAAGGTGCTACTTTAACAAAAGCACTTATTAAGTCTATTCCATCATTTACGGTTGGCTTTTCCAATATTTCTTATCCTCCTAATATCACAGCTTTTGGTAAATCATTTTAATAATGCATGAAATCCCCAAATATTTTTGTACCTACTATATATCGGTGAAAATTTCTAAATGTTAAAGCAGTTTATTTGAATAAGTAATTACAATTTTTTATCCAACCTGTGTATGATTTTTTATTAAACATATATTTTTAAGCAAAGTAGGATTATAGTTATTTTCAAAATATGGTGAATATCGTTTCTTCTTCATTTTAGAAAAATAAAAAATAATCCCCCATTAATTCATAGAGGATTATCTATTTTGATTCTTTATTGAAATAAGAAGCATTAAGAATTCAAATCATATATTTGACCTTTAATTAAGTAAGCTGCACTTTCAGCTATATTTGTAATATGATCAGCCGTTCGTTCGAGGAAACGATTAATTAATAGCAATTGTACTAGCTGTTCTGTTTCCTCTGGGTTTTCTTTTAAATGACTTGTAAGCATTTTATATGTTTCCCCGTATAGCTTATCAACCTTGTCATCTAAATCGGCAACTTCTTTGACAAGAACCATATTACCTTCAAAGAACGATTGTAAGGCCTTATGCATCATCGTAATCGATATTTCTTTCATTTGATCAAGATTCGTATCATCTACTTGCGAGTTAGAAGTACCTATTTTGATTGTCGCCTTTGCAATGTTTACGCCAAAATCAGCAATACGCTCGATTTCTGAGGAAATTTTTAGAACACCAATGATTCTCCGTAAGTCTCTTGCAACAGGTTGTTCCTTTGCCATAAGCCAGACAATGAATTGATTAATTTCCGTTTCTAAATTATCAACAACTGAGTCCTCTTCAATTACTTTTAACGCTAATTCGATATCATGGTTCTTAAAGGCGTCAAAGGATTTATTTATTGACGCAACGGCAAGCTCACCCATCATTGTCAATTTCGCTTGTAGTTCTTGCAAATTATTTTCAAAGTTCTCACGAGTAACCATTTTTATCCTCCAAACTTAGCCGAATCTACCTGTAATATAATCTTCCGTTCTTTGATCGCTTGGCAAAGAAAAGATTTTACTTGTTTCATCATACTCTACTACTTCACCATTTAAGAAAAAGGCAGTTTTGTCTGATACACGCGCTGCTTGCTGCATATTGTGTGTCACTATTACAATTGTATAGTCTTTCTTCATATTTTCAATCAATTCTTCTACCTTTAAAGTAGAGATTGGATCAAGTGCAGAAGTCGGCTCATCCATTAAAATAATTTCCGGCTTCATCGCAATGGCACGTGCGATACAAACACGTTGCTGTTGACCACCTGATAAGCCAAGTGCTGAAGTTTTTAAACGGTCTTTTACTTCATCCCAAATTGCTGCACCACGTAAGCTTTCTTCAACTATGCTATTCAATTCCTTCTTATTTTTAATTCCTTGCATTCTAGGACCATATGCAACATTATCATATATACTCATTGGAAAGAGATTAGCCTTTTGGAAGACCATCCCAACCTTTGTTCTTAATTTGATGACATCATTTGTTTGGTATATATTTTCATTGTCGATAACAATATCTCCATTTATTTTTACATTATCAATTAAATCATTCATACGATTTAACGTTCGTAAAAACGTTGATTTCCCACAGCCAGAAGGACCGATTAAGGCTGTAACTTCCTTTTCTTGTATATCTAAGTTTACCGAATAAAGTGCCTGCTTCTCTCCGTAAAACAAATCTAAATCTCTTACACTGATTTTAACTGTGCCCTCTGATTGCTGGTTCATCTGTGATACATTTCCCTTCCCTGCTTTATTATGTTCAACCACTGTTGTATTCATGTCATACACCTCATTTAATAGTCAGCTTTATTTAGTTTTTTCGATATAAATGTAGCTGAAAGATTTAACACCAGTATGATAACAATTAAAACAATTCCAACTGCAGCAGCAAGTTCAATGTCACCTGACTCCTGTGTCACTAAAAAGGAATGAACCGTTAATGTTCTTGCGGATGAAAAGATCCCTTCTGGCATTGCTGCAACCGTTCCAGCTGTTAAGAATATTGCAGCTGATTCCCCGACAATTCTCCCAATTGACAAGATAATTCCAGACAATATTCCAGGCATTGCACTCGGTAAAATTACTTTATATAAAGTTTGTAGCTTAGTCGTACCTAAAGCAAGTGAGCCTTCACGATAAGAATGTGGAACTGTTTTTAATGATTCTTCTGTTGTTCGGATAATAACAGGTAATACGATAATCGTTAAAGTTAATGAAGCAGCGATGATTGACATCCCTAATTTTAAGGTTGTTACAAAGAATACTGCTCCAAATAATCCATAAATAATTGATGGGATTCCTGTCAGGCTTTCTGTCGCAAAACGGATTAATTTTACTAATCTCCCCTGCTTAGCATACTCTTGTAAATACACTGCAGCAAATATCCCGATTGGTGTTGCAATGATTAATGAGATAACAATAGTATAAATTGTCGTCACAATCATCGGCCAAATCCCACCGTGACCTGAAGGAGAATAATCACTAAAAATAAAGTCAATGTTAATTAATCGGAATCCTTTATAAAAGATAAAGCCAACAATCATCACGAGGATGGCAACTGTTAAGAAAGCTGAAAGCCACAAAAGTCCGCGTAACAAATTATCCTTAAATGTTCTCAACTTAATTGCCACCTTTCGCACTGATTTTTGCTAATACAAAATTTAATAATAAAATAAAAGAGAATAATACAATCCCAGTTGCAAATAGCATTTCCTGATGTGTTCCAAATGCATAGCCCATTTCTAAAGCAATATTTGTCGTTAATGGACGAACACTGTCTGTTAGACTAGTAGGTATAACTAAACTGTTTCCTGCTACTAAAATGACAGCCATTGTTTCACCGATTGCTCTCCCTAAACCTAAAACGATCGCTGCCATGATTCCTGACTTTGCTGCTGGTACAACAACTTTAAAGATTGTGCCTATTTGAGAAGCACCGAGAGCTAATGAACCTTCACGATAGGTTTTCGGGACTGCTCGAATAGCTGTTTCTGCTACAGTAACGATCGTTGGTAACATCATAATAGCTAAAACAAGGATAACTGCTAATAAGCTTTGCCCCTTCGCCAAATTTAAATTATTTTGCAAAAAGGGAACGATAATCGCGAGTCCAAATACCCCATATAAAACAGATGGGATTCCCGCGAGTAGCTGTACTGCAGGAGAAATGATTTTTGCTATACTTTTTGGTGCAATTTCCGCTAAAAATATCGCTGTAAATAAACCGATAGGAACTCCAATGATTAATGCACCTAATGTGGCAAATATCGATGCCACAATCATAGGAAATATTCCAAATTTGTCTTCACTAGGTACCCAATCGTCTCCAAAAATAAAGTCGATAAAGCTGTATCCATCTGCAACAAATGGAAGTGAGCCTTTATAAAATACAAATCCAACAATTAACAATAAGCTAATTACTGAAAGAAGTGCACAAAGCTGAAATAATCTTGATGATAGCTTCTCGTACATATATTTCCTTCTATTTGACTTTCCTATTTCAACAGGTTGGCGTGACATATTGTATTCCTCCAAGATCGCTTTTACACATGATGTTTGTTTATAAGTGACAAATAAAATCATACATCAGTGAGTGTTAATTATTTTACTGGTATAGCTCCAGTCTCTGCTACAATCGCTTGTCCCTCTGAGCTTAGAATATAGTCAATGAATTGTCGCCCAGCATCTGTAAGTAGCTCTTCCTTATGGACAAACAAAAATGGGCGGGACAGGCTATATTTTTGTTGCAGAACATTTTCTGCTGTAGCCTCTACTCCGTTAATTTTCACTGTTGAGATAGAGGGATCAATATATTCAAATGAGATAAAACCTACTGCATGCTTATTTGTTGCAACAGTTGTTTTTATATTACCGTTACCGCTCGCTATGATTGAACTTCTGACTAATTCACCTGAAGAGTACCCTACGATTTCTTGGAAAGCATCACGCGAACCTGATCCATCCTCTCTGGAAACAACGACTATTTCCATATCGTCACCACCAAGTTCCTTCCAATTCGTAACCTTACCTGTAAAGATATCCTTTACTTGCTCAATCGTGAGATCTTTAACTTTGTTGCTAGGATGAGTAACGACAACAATTCCATCGTAAGCTATAATGGTTTCTTTTAGACCATTTGCTTTTTCTTCTTCCTTCAAATCACGAGAAGACATACCAATTTCTGACACACCACTTGTTGCATTTGTTATGCCAGCAGAAGAGCCTATTTGATTTATTTCAATCTTAACTCCATTTTCCTCCATATATTTCTCGGCAATTTTTTCAGCTAAAGGTCCTACAGAAGTAGAGCCTGAAATTGAAATTGTATCTGAACTATTATTTGACGATTCTGTTTCTTGATTATTATTACCACATGCTGATAATACAGCTACTAAGGATAGCAACAATATCCCTATTGTTGTCATTCTTTTAAACGTCATTTCCAAACCTCCAAGATGTTCTATCACTACTTCTCTACTTCAAAATATTAATCTAATATTAAGAATAAACACGTTTTGTAAAGGAACTATGAACCTTTTGTAAAGGTTTTGTAAATTTTATTAATTAGGGGTTAAGGAATTGTAAAAAAATCCAATTTTTCAAAAAACCTTATCCATAATATATATTCATTCTTTCCTATTATGAAAGTTTTTCACATGAAATAAATGGTAACGATAGTCTTTTCAAAAAAAAATGCCTTGCCCTTATAGAGCAAAGCATTCCGATTTAGCGATAAATCATTTGAAATTTAGCTTACTTAGTCAAACCATTTACTAATACCTTACTTCTTTTTGTATTTATTTTAGCCTCCGAAATGAAAAGCCCAGTTAATGTAAGTAAGATCCCTAAGGCTGCCATCCATGTCATAGGCTCGTGCAACACAATCATTGCTGTAATGACCGTAATAACTGGAACTAAATATATGTAAATACTCGTTTTAATCGCACCTAATTTTTTTATTGCAAAGTTCCATGAGACAAAGCAAAGAGCAGACGCACCTAGTCCTAAGAACAATAAATTAAACAAGTAAACAGGTTGAACAAGCGTTCTAAATCAAGCTTAAAGTCAAATAAAAAAAGTGCCGGTATCATAAACAAAATACCGTAAAAAAATACTCTCCTTGTCGCTTGAATCGTGTTATAGCCATAGCTACTAATTTTCCTAGTTAACACAGAATATATCGCCCAAATGAGCGTAGCCGCTACTGCTAATAGATCGCCAACAGGATTTAATTGAAAATTAGTTGAACCGTTAAAGCTAATTAAAAAAATACCTAATAACGCAACAATAAATCCAATGAAAAAATTCATCCGCAATGGTTCGTTTTTCAAAAAAAGATAAATAAGTATCGCTGTAAAAAATGGAACAATAGCACTGATCACACCAACATTCGAAGCTAATGTAAAAGTTAAGGCGATGTTTTCCAAAAGATAATACAATGTAACACCACAGAGCCCAGCACAGGCAAATAGCAGTTCATGCTGTTTATCCATAAACTTTAATCGATAAGGATAAATCATTTTTAAAGCTATAATTCCTATAACAAACCGGAAAAATAAAATCTCTATTGGAGAAAAACCATTTAATAAGATTTTTGTAGAGATATACGTTGTTCCCCAAATGATAATTGTAATAATTGCTGATAAATGTCCTACTGAAAGTTTGTTTTCCATCCTTTTTCCTTTCCACTTTTTATCTGCTTATTTACTATATTCAATATAAATGTTGCGGTATTGCCCTGGGGTTAATCCGATGAAGTCCATAAAAAATTTGCTAAAATGACTTTGATCGACGAAGCCCGTTTGCATAGCAACCTCCAGTGGTTTAATCCCTTGTTCTAATAATTTTTTCGCTTCATTGATTCGGACCGTTTGTAAGTAACGATATGGAGTAATTCCACGAATCCGCGCAAATGAGCGTAACAATGTGTATTTATTCATATCACAAATTTCCACCAATTCTTCTAGAGAAATATGTTCTATATAATTCTTTTCTATATACTCGCAAACCTTAGCAATTTTCTGTTCAATCTTACCGAATTCTATATCCTTAGCTACTTCGCAATATTCTTCTATTAACTGTTCCATAAGAAAGTAAAACGTTTCTTCTTTCTCAAGCTCTGTTATCTCATCCATAATCATTTGGTGAAGATGATGCAACAAATGAGCATGTTCACTATGATAGGCAACAGGAGTAGTAAAGTAAGGAAGATCGTCTTTTCCGGTAATTTCCTTTGCCACCTTTCGCATAATATCTGGCTTAATATTCAAGCATCGATAATCCAATGATTTATGATCAACTTGTTCACATGCATGATTATCGAAAGGGTTAAAAAAGATAAGATCTCCGCTATTAATGACATAATTTTTATTCTTACAAGTCAATTTTCTTTGTCCACTTTCAATAAAACCAATTACATAATATTCATGAAAGTGATTGGGAAACTTTTGCATAATACCATGAAAACGATAAGCTTCGATTTGCAAATCATGATCAAAGCGAATTGTTCTTTCCTCCTGTTTCATCTATAAAAACCTCCCAGCGATGGTCTGAAAAATAGTGTAGCACATAATTATTAGAGCCTCTTGTATGATATTGACTAATAAAACAGCATGATAGCTTCAAATCTACCAGACTGTTTTCATTTACTTGAATTTTTTATTAACAAATTAATTACACTAAACATTTTTTAAAGCAGCCAATTTAGCGCAAGAGGTAAATTTTATTTATGGGTAATATCATTTTATAAAAAGTATAATTCTAATTAACTATTTTATAAAATTGATACGCAATCTATAATTATACATATTCTTTTTAGGTTTATGTCTACAGAAAATAGTTGTATAGAATAATGAAATGTTTTCAAATAATGTATATAAATGCTATGGAGTGAAAAAAATGTCGAGAAATATCTCACCTTTTAAATTGAACGAAAATCAATTCGGTGAATCGTTGCCAGAACAAATCGCAAAACATATTTTAGAAAAAATCATGAAGGATGAATTAAAGCCTGGTGACAAAATTGTCGAGGAGCATATTGCTCAAGAGCTTAAAACGAGCCGTGCTCCTGTCCGAGAGGCATTATATTTATTGCAAATCGATAATATTGTTGAAAGGGTACCGAGAAAAGGAACACTCGTCAAATCTTTTACGAAATATGAAATAAAGGAATATACCGAAGTAATGATCGGTCTTATTCAAATGGCACTAGAATTATCTAAAGAGAGATGGACTCCAGATTCCCTACTTGCCTTAGACGAAAAGCTTGAGAAAATGTCCAATATGTTTAATGCAGGAGAATTATTAGCATACCAAGAGTCTTCAAGTGCATTAACGAACTATATTTTTGAGATTGCTAATAATAAAGCTCTTAGCAAATTTTATTATGAATCAGTATATATTCTTAATGTATTTGCCAAAATAAAATGGACTACTGAGACAATGATTCATTTTCATCCGAAAATGGAAGAGACCGTCAACTTCATTAAAAGTAATAAAATTGATCAAGCTAAAGCTATCATTCCTAGTTTGTTGCTAGATACACTAACTGAATAGAAGGGCTCCCCCCTTCGCAAACAAAATTGTCGACAATCTACAATAATAGCGTTATCATTGATATGTAAATGATGAAAGGGAGGAAATAAAAGATGGATTTTTCAGGAAAAGTTGTTTTAATAACAGGGGCAGCTGCTGGAATCGGACTTGCAGCTGCAAAGGCATTTGCTAAAGAAGGAGCGAAATTGGCGCTTATCGATTTGAAATTAGAAGCATTACAAAAGGCTGCTAATTCAATTGAAGCGGAAGATCTTCTTTTACTACCTGCTGATGTATCTAAAGAGGACGAAGTTAAACAGTATGTTACGGAAACGAAAAACAAATTCGGTAAAATTGATGTATTTATAAATAACGCAGGAATTAACGGGAAATTTGGTTTGTTGGATGAGCAAACTGTTGATAATTATCAAGCTGTCTTTGGTGTCAATGTTCTTGGTGCATTCCTTGGATTAAAGTATGTGTTACCAATTATGAAGGAACAACGAAGTGGTGCAATTGTCAATACAGCATCTAACGGGGGGTTACTCGGAGCTCCTGGCATGGGAATTTATGTTGCTTCTAAGCATGCGGTACTTGGTTTAAATAAAACTGCTGCATTGGAGGCTGCCGATTATGGAGTTCGCGTTAATGCTGTTGCTCCATCAGGGGTAGATACTCAAATGATGAAATCAATTGAAACAAATGCAATGCCAGGAAAAGAAGGAGAAGCTCGCACTGCGTTTGAAAATAGTGTTCCTATGAAACGCTATGCAACTCCTGAAGAAATAGCTGATCTAATGGTCTTCCTTTCTTCTGATAAAGCTTCCTTTATCTCTGGATCTTATTATCGAATTGATGGTGGACAAGGAGCAACATCTGTTTAATAGTTGTAAATCAACTTTGTCTTTAAAACCTGTCTGAAAAGTATTTTTAAAACTAAACTTGCTGACAAGCTGTAACAGACATTAATGAAGTACATGATGCTAGACTAAAAAGTAGACACAGATTGTTATAATAAGAATATAAACTATAACGAGGTGTGTCGAAAATGCCAAGAGGTACTGGTAAAAGATACGATGAAGCATTAAAAAAAGAAACAGTAAAGTATATTGCAGAGAACAATAAGTCTGTGGCTCAAGTAGCTAGAGAAATGGATATTAATGAAAATACTTTATATAACTGGATTAAGAAATA